>JBOHQZ010000345.1:0-6976 GCA_050732275.1 bacterium | reverse complement strand
AATTCACATTCGGACTCTGGACCGTCGGCAACCCCGGGCGCGACCCATTTGGTCAACCCGTGCGCCCGACGTTTTCGCCGGTCGAGATCGTACATTTGCTCGCCGAAGCCGGCGCGTATGGCGTGAACTTTCACGACAATGATCTTGTGCCCATCGACGCCACACCCGCCGAGCGTGATCGCATTATACGCGATTTTAAAAATGCCTTAAAAGAAACCGGCTTAGTCGTGCCAATGGCAACAACGAATTTGTTCGGCGATCCGATTTTCAAAGACGGCGCCTTTACTTCGAATGATCCGAAAGTGCGCGCTTATGCATTGCAGAAAACCATGCACGCGATCGATCTCGGCGTCGAGCTGGGCGCAAGTGTTTACGTGTTTTGGGGCGGCCGCGAAGGCACGGAGACGGACGCCGGAAAGAATCCGCTCGACGCCATCAAACGTATGCGCGAGGCAATGAACTTTCTCTGCGAGTACGTGCGCGAGCAAGGCTACAAGCTCAAATTCGCGCTCGAGGCCAAGCCCAACGAGCCGCGCGGCGACATCTATCTCGCCACCACCGGCCACATGCTCGCGTTCATCGCCACGCTCGACCATCCCGAAATGGTGGGCGTGAATCCCGAAGTGGCGCACGAGCACATGGCGGGATTGAATTTCCTGCACAACGTCGCGCAAGCATGGGATGCCGGCAAGCTCTTTCACATTGATTTGAACGATCAAAACTTCGCCCGCTACGATCAGGACTTTCGTTTTGGCTCGCACAATTTCAAGCAAGCTTTCTTTCTGGTGAAATTTCTCGAAGACGTCGGTTATGCCGGCCCGCGCCATTTCGATGCCCATGCTTATCGCACGGAAGACGCCGAAGGCGTCAAAGATTTCGCTGTCGGCTGCATGCGCACTTATCTCATCTTGAAAGAAAAAGCCGCGCAATTCCACGCCGACAAAAAGATTCAAGTGCTGCTCGCAGAAAATAATGCCGATGATCCGGCAATGGCGCCATTACTCGGCAAATATGCTGCGCAAAAAGCTGAGGCGCTAAAGACTCATGCTTTCGACCGCGAAGCCATTAGCAAACGCGGCCTAAAATATGAGCGTCTCGATCAATTGGTGTTCGAGCTGTTGATGGGAGTTCGATAACCGGTGATCGGTGCTCAGTCATCGGTAGTTATATTCCTTAAGTTGATTTAGTAAGTCATGCCCGCGAAGGCGGGCATCCAAAAACTCTCAAAGAATTTGGATTCCCGCTTTCGCGGGAATGACGATGACAGTGTGATTTTCATCCGTAACGAGTATAGTGCACTGAACGCCAATAACTGTTCACTGACAACTGATAACTGATCACTGATAACTGACATGACCTACCTACTCGGCATCGACACTTCGACCACGGCGACCAAGGCGCTGCTCATTGATGAGGAGGGCAGCGTCGTCGCTGTGGCAGCCACGGAATATCCTTTTGACTCTCCCAAGCCGGGATGGACGGAGCAAGACCCGGCATTATTTTGGAATGGAACCGTGCAAAGCATTCGCGCCGTGCTGGCCAAGGCGGAGATTTCCGGCAAAGACGTCGCTGCCGTCGGCCTCACCGGGCAGATGCACGGCATGACTTTGCTCGATGCGCACGGTGAAGTGATTCGGCCGTGCATCCTGTGGAATGATCAGCGCACCGCGCAACAATGCGAGTTCATCACCAATTTGGTTGGAGCCGAGCGGGTTTTGCAGCTCACCGGCAATCCGATTCTCACCGGCTTCACCGCGCCGAAAATCGTTTGGACGCGCGAGCACGAGCCGGAGAATTATAAACGCATCGCACATATTCTTCTTCCCAAAGATTATGTGCGCTACAAACTCACCGGAGATTTTTTCAGCGATGTGGCGGACTCGTCCGGCACTTCACTCTTTGATGTCGGCAAGCGAAGGTGGTCGGATGAAATGTTGGCCGCATTAAAAATCCCGCGCGCGTGGTTGCCGGAAGTCACTGAATCGCCAGTTGCAAGCACAAAGATTAGTGCTGATGCTGCGCAAGCTACCGGACTGCTCGCTGGCACTCCGGTCGTTGCCGGTGGTGGCGATCAAGCGGCGCAAGCCGTTGGCACCGGCATCGTTCGTGAGGGAACAGTTGCTGTCACCATCGGCACTTCCGGCGTGGTGTTCGCGCAATCGGACTCGTATCGCGTCGAGCCGCAAGGCCGCTTGCACGCTTTCTGCCATGCCGTGCCCGGGAAGTGGCATCTCATGGGCGTGATGCTTTCTGCTGGCGGCAGTTTCCGGTGGTATCGCGACGCGCTCGCCAGCAACGAGTCTTATGATGATTTGACGCAAGCGGCTGCCGGAGTTGCAGCGGGAAGTGAAGGCTTGGTGTTTCTGCCGTATCTCACCGGCGAACGCACGCCGCATCCAGATCCGCATGCGCGCGGCGCCTTCATCGGTTTGAGCATTCGACATGCAAAGCCGCACCTCACGCGCGCCGTGATTGAAGGGGTGACCTTCGGCTTGCGCGATTCGCTGGAATTGATGCGCGCCCTCGGCGTGCCGACACAGCAAGTGCGCGCCTCCGGCGGCGGCGCGAAGAGCGCATTGTGGCGGCAAATTCTTGCGGATATTTTCAACGCCGAAATTGTGACCGTGAACCCGACCGAAGGCGCGGCTTACGGCGCGGCATTGTTGGCCGGCGTCGGCGCCGGCATTTATCCAAGTGTCGAAGCCGCTGCTGATCGCGCGATTCGCATCACAGGCGCTCATCGACCGGCGCGCGATGCAAATTTGTACGCCGACTATTACGCGCGTTATCGCGCCCTCTACCCCGCTCTCAAAACGGAATTCGCCATGCTGGCAAAAATTGTTCGTTGAATCGAGTATGCTATGAATACTTCTCTGCTGCTACTCTTTTTCGCTCTCTCTGCCGCTCGTCCCCTGCCTGCGCAAACGCAAAAGCCGCATGATGGCAAAGCTGCTCGCGCTTTCAACATCCTGGTCTTCAGCAAAACTGCGGCGTTTCGTCATACTTCGATACCGAACGGCATTGCCGCGCTTCAGAAATTAGGCAACGAAAACGGCTTTGCGGTGGAAGCAACGGAAGATGCTGCGCTGTTTACCGATGCCATTCTCGCGCGATATCAAGCGGTGATTTTTTTGAGCACGACCGGTGATGTGCTGAACGATGCGCAGCAAACAGCATTTGAACGATATATCCGCGCCGGCGGCGGATACGTTGGCATTCACGCTGCCGCCGATACTGAATACGGCTGGCCGTGGTACGGCAATCTCGTCGGCGCTTACTTTCAAAGCCATCCGGCCATTCAACCTGCGACGATCATCGTTGCCGATCGCAGCCATCCTTCGACCGAGCCTTTGCCGCAACGCTGGCCGCGCACGGATGAATGGTACAATTTTAAAATCAATCCGCGTGGCAACGTACACGTCTTGGCAACGTTGGATGAAAGAACGTATTCCGGCGGGGCGGATGGATATGATCATCCCATCGCATGGTGCCACGAATATGACGGCGGCCGCGCTTGGTACACGGCATTGGGACATACCGAAGCCAGCTTCACCGAGCCGCTTTTTTTGCAGCACGTGCTCGGCGGCATTCTCTTCGCGGCCGGAATTGTCGCTATTGATTGCGGCGCAACGCGCGATGCCAATTTCGAAAAAATCATTTTGGATGATAACACGCTCGATCCGATGAGCTTGGCCGTCGCACCCGATGGCCGCGTGTTTTATGTCGAACGCGCCGGCGCTTTTAAAATTTACAATCCTTCAAATTCGCGCATCAATATTGCGGCTAATCTCGCTGTGACGACCGCGCACGAAGATGGATCGTTGGGCATTGCGCTTGATCCGAATTTTGCGGGCAATAATTGGGTCTATCTTTTTTACTCGCCGGCGGGAGCGGCAGCGAAACAGCATGTCTCGCGCTTCACACTCGCTGGCAATGTGCTTGATTTGAACTCGGAGAAAGTATTGCTTGTAATTCCTACGCAACGCGAGCAGTGTTGCCATTCCGCCGGCTCACTGGTATTTGGTCCAGACGGCAACTTATTCATCTCCATCGGCGACAACACCAATCCATTCGAATCGAACGGCTATACGCCCATTGATGAACGGGCCGGTCGTTCGACGTGGGACGCGCAAAAATCATCTTCAAACAACAATGATCTGCGTGGAAAGATTTTGCGCATCACGCCGCAAGCCGGCGGCACCTACACAATTCCGAACGGCAATCTTTTTCCGCGCGACGGTTCAGCAGGCCGCCCGGAAATTTTTGTGATGGGATGCCGCAATCCGTTTCGCATTGCGGTCGATCAAAGAAACGGCTGGCTATATTGGGGCGACGTTGGCCCTGATGCTAATAATCTCAGCTCCGCGCGCGGGCCCCGAGGTCATGACGAATGGAATCAAGCACGCACTGCCGGTAATTTCGGTTGGCCATATTGCATCGGAAATAATCAAGCATACGTTGATTATAATTTTGCCACCAGCATTTCAGGCGCAGCATTCGATTGCAACGCGCCGATAAATAATTCTCCTAACAACACCGGCGCTAGCGCGTTACCTCCAGCGCAGCCGGCTTGGATTTGGTATCCTTACAGCCCGTCCACGGAATTTCCCGAGCTTGGAAACGGCGGCAGAACGGCGATGGCCGGACCGATCTATCACTATGATCCGAATATCGATTCCGGCCGCAAGCTGCCGGAATATTATGACAACACGCTTTTCATCTATGAATGGTCGCGCCGCTGGATTAAAGAAGTGAAGCTCGACGACGCCGGCAATGTTCTGAAGATCAATCCTTTCCTTGGCAGTTTCGAATTTAGACGGCCGATGGATATGGAGCTGGGTCCCGATGGCGCGATTTACATGTTGGAATGGGGCAGCAACTTCAATGGCGGCAATAGCGATTCGAGATTAATCCGGCTGCAATATAAAGGCGGCGCGCCGCCAGTTGGAGTTCATGCGAGGCCGTCCGCCGGTCACATATCATCTTTCTCGCTCGCGCAAAATTATCCGAACCCTTTCAATCCCACCACTACTATAAGCTATGAATTGCCGGTGGTGAGTGAAGTGGAGTTGAGCATTTATAATTTGCACGGACAGAAAGTGGCGACACTCGTTTCGGAGCGGCAACGCGCCGGTCGCTATCAAGTTGAGTGGGAAGCCTCCGCGTTCGCCGGTGGAATTTATTTTTGCAGCTTGCGGTCAACTACGGGTTTTGTGAAAACGATAAAACTTATGTTGGTGAAATGAGCCTATGCAAAGGATGTCCAATCGGATGACCCGCAATCTCACTTTACTATTTGCCGTGTTCGCTTTCGTTAGCTCGGCGAACGCAAAGGCAAGCACTGGCGATTCATACGTTGCCACGGAAAAATCAAAAGGCGCGTTTACGCTTTCAGCTTCGGGTAAGTCGGCGCCATTGCATGTCAGCTCGCAAGATTACCCTGGCGTCCTGCGCGTGTTGAAAAATCTTCAAACCGACATCACAGGTGTAACGAATGCGCCACCCGAGATCTCGATAGATAAACTTCCGGCAGCGAAAGAGATTGTGTTGATTGGAACGTTGGGCCGAAGTCCTGTGCTCGACAAACTCGTGCAAGATAAAAAGCTCGATGTGAACGGCATCGCAGGAAAGTGGGAAACATTTCTCATTCAAGTGATAGAAAAGCCGCTGCCCAATGTCGAGCGCGCCTTGATCATTGCCGGCAGTGACAAACGCGGCACCATTTTCGGCATGTACGATCTCGCCGCGCAAATCGGCGTTTCGCCATGGTATTGGTGGGCGGATGTGCCGGTGAAGAAAAAATCCAATCTTTATATTCAGTCCGGACGGCATACGCTCGGCGAACCGGCCGTGAAATATCGTGGCATCTTCATCAACGATGAGAATCCGGCGCTGCTGGGATGGGTCAATAAAACCTTCGGCGGCTTCAATCATGAATTTTATGAAAAAATATTCGAGTTGATTTTGCGCATGAAGGGAAATTTTCTCTGGCCGGCGATGTGGGGCAAAGCGTTTTATGATGACGACTCGCTCAATGCGCCGCTGGCAGATGAATACGGCGTCGTGATCAGCACGTCGCACCATGAGCCGATGATGCGCGCGCACGTTGAGTGGCAGCGCTACGGTTCGGGTCCGTGGAACTATGAAAAGAATGAAGCCAAGCTCCGTGAGTTTTGGACGAAGGGCATCAAGCGCATGCGCAACTACGAAAGCATCGTCACTCTCGCAATGCGCGGCGACGGCGACGAGCCGATGACGGAAGCGGCGAACGTTGCATTGCTGCAGAGAATTGTCAAAGACCAGCGTGAAATCCTTGCGGAAGTAACTCGTAAAAACGTAACAGATATCCCACAAGTTTGGGCTCTCTACAAAGAAGTGCAGGAATACTACGACAGAGGCATGCGCGTACCCGACGATGTCACGCTGCTATTGTGCGACGATAATTGGGGCAACATTCGCAAGCTTCCCCAACACGATGAAAAACCGCGCCCCGGCGGCTACGGAATTTATTATCACTATGACTACGTCGGCGGCCCAAGAAATTACAAATGGCTGAACACGAATCAGGTTTCCCGCGTGTGGGAACAGATGCACTTGGCTTATCGCTACGGTGCAAATCGCATTTGGATCGTCAACGTCGGCGACATCAAGCCAATGGAGTTTCCCACCGAGTTCTTTTTAGATTACGCATGGAATCCCGAACAATGGCCGGCCGAGCGTTTGCCGGAATACGCCGAACTTTGGACGGAGCAGCAATTCGGCGCGGCGCATGCGAAAGACATTGCCGCTATTTTATCCCAATACACCAAATACAATTCGCGCCGCAAGCCCGAGCTGCTCGCGCCGAACACGTACAGCTTGGTTGATCATCGCGAAGCGGAAACCGTTGTCGCTGAATACAACGAGCTGGCTGCGCGAGCACAGCGCATTAGCGATGCACTGCCTGCGGAATACAAAGACGCTTTTTATCAACTCG
>JBOHQZ010000344.1:0-6980 GCA_050732275.1 bacterium | reverse complement strand
TCGCCATAATCGCTGCGGCATCCGCCGTATCCGTCGGCATTGTCGCACGGTTCTCGATGCAACTCAGCTCTTCATCGCTGAGGCCAAAATGTTTTTGGCTCCACTTGCCGCCTTGCACGAGAATATCGGCAATGTCTTCTTCGTTGATGATGTCGTGTTCGTGCTCCAAAACCGGAATCGTGCGCCGCAGCTCGTCAAAAATCTTGTCGAGCACCGGCGCCGTCAAAGCGCGCACGTCGATATCGGTGCGCACCATGCGCATGCCGCAGTTGATGCCGGTATCGACCGCGCGCGGCACGATGCGGTTCTTCGCCGCGACCACCGTGCCGGTGGGGCTGAGGTTGCGGCTTTTGCGATGAACGTCCGGCAGCACGGCAACGTGATGCGCCAGCCCGGTGGCGTTGGCCAAATCTTCCAATTGCGCCACCGTTGCCGCGTCCGGCATCAGCTCCGGCGTCAAAAAGAATTTGATCGGCAAGCCGCCTTTCTTGGATGTCTGTTCGAGAGGAAAGTGCATAGGCGAACCTGTTCGTTATTGAATGTTGAAATTTAAAATCTGCAATCAGGACAGCGTTGCAAGTTTAGTGCAGGCCTCCCAAAATGTCTTCCACGACCGCTTCCAGGCCGGCCGAACGATCGATGCCCAGCTCGTAGCAGCGTACGTTCGCAGTAAAGCGGCGCAAAACCTCGAGGCGATTTCTGGCTTGGCCGATATTGGGCCAATGCATCTCCAGCGCCGCCGCATACCAACTGTAATCATCCAGCTCGCGCGTCAGCCGGTTGATCGCCACCATTTTTTCTGCGGCCAGCTCGGAAGTGAGCGAGGTCACAAACCGCCGCGCCGTGAACTGTGGTAAAAAGAGCGCGGCAGGTTTGACTTTTTGCGATTGCCCGTTCGTCCGCAGATGAAAGAACCATTTTTTCTTCAGCCCTGCCGGAAACGTCATTGGCATCAGCTCCGCAGGATTTTCGCCGAGCATGGCCAAACTACCGGCGTCGAGCCGGATCGGTTCGATGCACGGATAAATGAAATCACCATCGGTGAAAATCAGATTTTCGGAAACCAGCGAAATGCCGAAGCGCTGCAAGAGCGCGACGCAGGTGGTGGTCTTGCCGACGCCGCCGAGGCCGCCGATAATGATGCCGCCGTTCGCGCTCGCCAAGGCCGAAGCGTGCAAAATCGTCCAGCCGCGAAAATTTTCCCAATACCACGTCAGCGGATAATAGACCAAATAGCTCATCAAGCTGAAATATTTGGTATACTCATAATCCGGTGTCGTTTCGATTTTTTGCGAATGGTAACGATACGCCACGTCGAAGAGCAGAGAATCGTCTTCACGGCTGAACCGAAGCTGCAAGCCCGGCAGGCGCAGCGTGTTCAGCCAAATCAGCTCGTGGTCGTTGCCCAGCATGCGCTTGCCGATCACGTTCAATGCCCCGTCAGCCGGAAACGGATTGGCCTGCGCATCCCACTCGCCTTGCGACCACGCGCATCTCACCACCAAATTCGGCGTCTTTGCCGGTGTGTCGACCAGCCCGTTGAGATGCTCGGTAGCGTACGCGATCAACGGCGCGTGATTCGACTCCAGCGTTAAATTAACGCCGTGCATGCGGACGCCGAGCTTGGTTAAGCTTTGACCCGTGGCACGTTGTTCGTTGTTGTTTGTTAGTTGATTATTCATTTCACCGATGAAAATAGAGAAACCGTCGACCGCTCGCTTTAACGTGAAGCCGCATAACCCGGATAGAGCCGGAACCCAAAAAGATAATCGCTCACGGAATAGAACTCTCACGGATTTTTTTCCGTGAGCTGTTCCATTTCCGTGAGCCAATTTTTTGCACAGATTTAACTCGACAATGTTAAGCTAAAATTTGCCATTTCGAGCGTAGCGAGAAATCTGCATTATAAAGATTTCTCCCTTCGGGAGATTAGAAATTTATTTTCGGAATAGTTTTTGACTTACTGCACCTTTTCAAACAAATACCCGGCGCCGCGCACCGTCTTGATGTAGCGCGGATTTTCCGGATCCGGCTCGATAAACTTGCGCAATCGCAAAATGTGATTGTCCACCGTGCGGGTGGTGGGATAAACATCGTATCCCCAAATTTCGTTCAACAGGCGGTCACGAGTGAGGAGCTCGCCGGGATGTCGAATGCAAAACTCCAGCAACCGGAATTCGCGGTTGGTCAGCCCCTGCAGTTCGCCGGCGTTATAAACTTCGTGCCGCTTGAAATCCACCACCACCTCGCCGAAACAAAATTTTTCCGGAACCGCCTCCGCTGCTGCTGTGGTGGTGTCTTCGCGACGCAAATGCGCTCTGATCCGCGCCAAAAGCTCCCGCATGCTGAAGGGCTTGGTCACATAATCATCCGCGCCCAATTCCAGTCCCAGCACTTTGTCATTTTCTTCGGCTTTGGAGGTCAGCATGATCATGGGCGTCTTGACGCCCTCGTCGCGGAGGCGCTTGCAGATTTCCAGTCCGCTCATGCCCGGCAGCATCAAATCGAGAATGAGCAAATCCGGCTGGTACTCCTTGGCTTGGCGATAGCCTTCCTTGCCGGTGCGTGCCGTGTATGTTTCGTAGCCGTCATCCTGAAGCGCGCTTTCCAATCCCAGGATGAGAGAGGCGTCATCTTCAACGATCAGGATTTTTTTCATTTGACTTGCTGTCTGTTACAAGTGATATCTTAGCAAAAAAACAAAGAATTCTGGATCACGGAAATGAATTCATAAAAATCTCTTCCGTGATCCCGCAAGACGGGACATTCCGTGAGCGATCTTTAATGAAAGAGTTTTGGTTTTTGACAGGATAGCAGGATCGACTTGATTTTTTAAAATCCTATAAATCCTGTAATCCCGTCAAAAATAACTTTTGGAAATTGCACTATCCGGATTTTCCAAACCCTACCGACGTAGTCGCACGGAACCCAATAATGTTTTATGGCTCGGCTTCGACTTCACGGCTGGTGCGGAGCGTATTTTGCGTTTCTCCATCTAAAGCAGTCTCCGTCACTCTAGATTCGGAAAGCGGCAGCGTAAAAGTGAACGTCGAGCCTTTGCCCACGTCGCTGCGGACGCTGATGTCGCCGCCGTGTGCCCGGACGATTTGCCGCGCCAGAGTCAGCCCCAATCCCATTCCGCCCTGCTTTTGTGAATTCAACCTTTGATTGACGCGGTAGAAATCATCGAATATTTTCGGGATCTCATTTGCAGCAACGCCGATACCGCGATCGGCAACCTCGATGGTGACATGCAAATCATGGCGATAGGCGCGAACGCGAATTTCTTTCACTTCGTCGCTGTATTGAACCGCGTTGCTCAACAAATTCAGAATCACCTGCGAAACGGCGTCCGCATCCGCAAACACTTCGGGCAGCGGCTCGGCGATTTCCAGCTCCACCACGAAACCCTGCTCTTCGGCGTGCGGACGAAAAGATTCGACCGCCATGCGCAACACCACGGCCGGATCCTCATATTCAAAATTATACTGCTTGATGCCGCGCTCGATTTTCGAGAAATTCAATACGTTCTCAATCAGGCGGCTCAACCGGCTGCATTCGCGGCGGATGATGCTCAAATAATGTTCCGTCCGGGCTTTGAAGCGTTCCGCCGGCACGGCACTTTGTCCCGTCAGTTGCATTTCCAGGAGCTCGGCCATCATCCTGATCGAGGCCAACGGCGTCCGCAATTCATGTGAAACATTCGAGACAAAAGTCGACTTCATTTGCGAGAGATGGGCCTCGCGGCGCGCGCGCCGGATAAAAATGTAGGCGCCCAGCAAAATGCTGAGCAGCAGCAGCGAAATCAGCCATAACGACAGCGTCGCGCGAAAATCCCGATGCCGGGACACCGTCTCCGCCTCGTTGACATACACCGCAACCTGCCAAAACTGAAAAGGCTCATTCAAGGCGTGCGCGGCGATGGGCTTGTCGGCGGGTCTTGCCGTGCCAATGATATAATCACCGGCTTCACTGAGAATCGCCGGCGTCACCCGATCGCTGAACTTCAAATTACGCAGAATCGCCGGAAATAATTTCCCGCTGAGCTGCCCCAGATCGATCTGCAACCCGAGGAGACCGGTGGTGTAAATGCCGGCCGGATCGGGCAGAGCTCGATACGCCAGCAGATAAGGCTCGCCGTCGGCCTCGTCCGAAACATAGTAGAATTTCGTCTTGTAGGCCTGGCGCGCAATCACCATTTCGTACAACTTACGATCCAAAAGCTGCAGGAGATATTTGCCGCGGATGTGCTTTTTACTCTGCTCGGCGAGGGCGCCAAATTGCGCTTGATAACGCTCCGGATCGGACAACTCCGGAGAAACGAGAAGCCGCGGCGCCAAATTCCGAATTTGATCCAAAAAAAACGAATATTGCATGGAACTGATCACATCGCTGCGCTCCGGCAAATCCTGATTGAATCGGAAAAGCACCTCGATGGCTTCCTGATCGCGCTCCAAATTATCGAGCGCCACCGCGATTTGATATTGCGCCAGGAAACGCAGATACATTTTATTCAGATCGCGCACCTCGGGGTGGCCCGTCAATACGTTTTGAAAGGTCGCCAGGGCCGCGGTCCAATCGCCTTGTTTCATCTGCGCCCGTCCGATATAACTTTCGGCCATGCCGCGCAATTGCGGGCTGGAGACGCTCGATAAAATTTCGCGATAGGTAGCAATGGCTGCATTTAAATCATACGTGAGGTACTCGAACTCCTCGCCGCGCGTCACCAATGTATTGAAAATTCCGTGCTCGCGAAGATAAGATTCGTTTTCCAATTCCACCGCCTCGGGTGATGCCCCTTCCTCTCGCAAACTGAGACCGGGGGGATAAGTGACCCTTCCCGGAGCCGTGAGCAAAAAGCAGGCGGCAATGAGCGGCTCTTTCCGTGTCAGCTTCTCCAAATCTTCCGCGGCCAGGTTTTGTTCATCGCCGTCGAGAATTTTTTTGACCGCGGCGTCCCAACGTTTCTCCACGTCTGCAAGCTCTTCGTCAATCTCGCGGGCAGCCAGGCGGGCAAAGTGGCTGTAGCTTTCCTCCAATCGTTCTTGCGAAAGCAATTTCTCGTTTTCAATGGCGCGCCAACTGAAATAACCCAACAATCCGCCGGGTATAATGATCAGCCCCAGAAAGACCAATCCCATGCGAATCTCATTCCATCGGGTCTTGAAAATTTTGAGAAAGGAGTTCAGCATTACCAATAACGCTTTTCCAAATAAGTCAAAAATGATTTTGTATCACCGCAATCTTTAATTTGCTCGAACCGACCTTTTCAAATTCTACAAATCCCGTATCTACTTTTATGGCCTTCTGAATTGTATAATCAATATTGCGCAAGACCAAGGCAGAAGCATCTTGTCGCTGTCGTAGATAGTATAAGTGATTTATGCAAGCTATCTGTTAAAGTTAAAGCTTTTCACTTTTTATGTCCCAAAGGGACAACCGACAATAGCCCAACAATTTATTGTTAGGGCTGAAGCAAATTTACCACATCCAGTCCCGCAAGGGACAATTGCAAAGCAACGTTTGTGCAATTTCGGAGGTTTCATTTTCATTCGTCTTCATTCGTCCCTCACGGGACTTGTGAGATTTTTCTAAATTCCATTTTCCCAGAGATAAATCTCTGGGCTATTTTCAGGCTGTCCCTTCGGGACAAAATATTCAACGACATTCATCTTTAAGCTTAATGACATGTGCTCACTCTTTCATGGCAGCGCTTTCCACGCATTTGCAAAATTCAAATTCTGTGGCGCGCTCCCGCATCCAACCAGTGTGGCCTCGGCCAGCGTCAGCATGCGCTCGACTTTTTGCGAGCGGTCCTCGTGAAAATGCTTGATGTATTTGTGCGCTTGTTTTTTAATCAGCAGATCGGCCAAAAACCACAACAACACTTCCGGCAGCACGGGCAACGGCGCTTTCGCGGCATACCCTTCGCTAAAATGGCGGACAATGCTTTGCCGCTGCGATGGCTCAAGGCGTCCCTGCGCTTCAAGATAATACAAAGAAGAAAGGAAATTTGCAATATCGAAAGCCGGATGGCCCATGCGCAGGCTGTCGAAATCGATCAGCGCCAGCTCATCGCCGTGGATGAAAATGTGATTCAAGCGGAACGTGCCGTGCAACAACACCGCGGGCGAATCATCCCACTGCACCGACTCGAGCTGATCGAACAGCCGCTGTACTCTTGATTGCAAAACGGGGAAAGTCGCAGCGACCGTTTGAATGACGCCGTGAACTTCTGCCAGCTCGCCTTGGCGCGAAACACTTTTTTTGACCCGCATGTGCGCGCGGTGAAAATTTGCCAACATCCCACCGACGGCCGGCATCACCCGCGCCAAATCAATCTCGGCAAGGGCTTGCCCCAAATTTTTTCCCGGAATTTCTTCGATAAAAACCGCCGCTCTTTGCTCATCCCAGGCCAAAGCCTGCGGCAAGCGCACGGGCAGCTTGGTTGCGGCGTTTACCGCCGGCTCAGCTCTTCCATTTCCGGACCAAGCTTGACGCATCGTCATAAGATCGTCGTACTGCCTTTTGGCTTTTTCAGCATCCACCAATTGTTTGACAATGAACGAAATTTCCTTTGATAAGCCCGTTTCCGCTTTTATTTTGATCCGGCAGTATGTCGTGCAACGCTTATCTGGAATATAACGCAAAATTTCCGTTTTCGCTTCCTCAACCTGCCACGTTTTGCCATCGAGTGCGCCGTTGGCAACTTCGCGCAGATGTGTTGCCACCCACGGTTGCAACACGGCCTCCGTGAGCAAAGGTAATTTCTGATCGTTGGGAAATGCCACTAAAATCATCATGGCTTCCGGAACGAGCGCAACCGTCCGGCCAAAAGGCGGTTGAATCTTTGCTTTTTGGAGCATCATCTCATGTTCAGCCACAAGACCATTACCCGGCACCAAGTATCCGACATACATCTGACGACGAGATTCGCCACCCTGCCCATACAGCTCGATTTGATAAAGCACCGTAACCTG
>JBOHQZ010000343.1:0-6990 GCA_050732275.1 bacterium | reverse complement strand
GTTCTGGCGATTGTACAAGGCCCCCACATAGATCGTATCAGGATGGTTCGGCTCGGCCACTATGGATTCTCCATTGAAGAACAATGCCATATCAGGCAGAGCGTGAGACCACGTTTGACCGTCGTCTCGGCTGAGATAACCTCCAATGCCGCCAACTATGATAAAAGAAGTATCGACCGGGTGAATGAAAACCGTTGTGGTAAAAAACCCATCGGTGGTCGGCAAGTCGATCGTGCGGGAAATGGTCACGCCGCCGTCATAGGACACCAACAACTTTCTGAAAGCGCCAATCCAAACGGTGTTCGGGTTGAGGGGATTAATACAGATTGAAAAGACGCCTTCTTCGGCTCCGGCAATGGGTTTCCAATTTTGGGCGGCGGCAACGGTAATGATGAACGCAAGCAGCACGCCAGCGATCATTGCGCTTCTGGGCATTGATTTCCTCGCTAGGCGGCTGTAATAAAATGACGGTTTGAAATACGATACTGTTAGGCTACCGTGGAATGTTTTTTCCTGCGTTGTTCATGAGGTGCGCAGCATTGAGTATTTCCTTCACATCCGGCTTTCGCGTCCTCTCATTTCAAATGAGACGATTAAACCCAACTTCATGTTTACGCGAGCATACCGAAGTTTCTTGTATGTGGCATGCTCGTTGCGTGAGAATCAACGTGACACTCGACGCCTGAAGGCGTTACTACGAACGCCTTAAGTTTGTAGTTTCGCCTTTAGGCGTGGGATGCTTGGATTAGCACAAACCACTGTTGTCTGATCGAAGCATCATCTCAAGCCAAACACTGACGCCTGAAGGCGTAACTACGAGCATAAGGCGTTACTAAGAACATAAGGAGATTATAAATGCCTGCTTCAATTCAATCCGAGCGCCGGCGCCAAAACTTTTTGATGACATTCGAGGCGCAAACTGTTACCTGGCTATGCAGCCGGATGCCGCGATGGATGACCTCCAATCGCTTAACTGCTTTGGGCATTGCTGGCGCTGGCTTGGTTTTCATCGCGCTGCTTTTGGGCCGGGGCGAACGTTGGTGGTTGCTTACCGGAATCGCCGGGCTGGCGATTCATTGGTTCGGGGATTCGCTCGACGGTCGCCTGGCTTATTATCGCGGCAAGCCGCGCAAGTGGTACGGCTTCGTTCTCGATGTGATGGCGGATTGGATTTCATTATGCCTGGTGAGTGCCGGCTTTGCCGTCTATTTTGCGCAATACAAATTCGTGCCGATTATTTTCATGGCGGCGTATGGCGCCGGTATGCTCATCGCCACCACCCGCTACAAAATCACCGGCAAGTACCGCATCGACAGCGGAAAATTCGGCCCCACCGAAATGCGGCTCGTTATCGCAATGATCCTGCTCATCGAAATCTTTTTTTCACAGAGCGTGATCATTTTCGGCAGCCTCGCTGCTTTGATGATGCTCGCGAGTGACGTGATCGAATTTCGACGGCTGTTGCAAGCCGCGAACCGACGAGATCGCTCTGAGAAAAAGCAAATGATGAAAATAAACGTTCGTAGTGACGCCTTCAGGCATTCAACTCTTGCCGGACACCCGACGCCTAAAGGCGTTACTACGAACTATTTTCATAGGGATACCATACACGACTTTTAAAACACCAGCATCTTCCGCACGGCCGCGAATTTATCCGTTTCCATTCGATAAAAATAAATTCCGGCGGGAAGGCCGGTGACGTTCCACTTTATTTCGTGGCGGCCGGCTTGATAGCGCTCATTCGCCAGCGTTGCAATCAGGCGGCCGGTGACGTCGTAAACCGCAATCTTGACGTGGCTGGTTTTCGGCAGATCGAAGCTGATTTGTGTCAAGGGATTGCCGGTGGCGCGAGCCAAATTGCTGCCGCCGGTTCGAATGGGATTCGGATAACTGTCATACAGATGAAATTGTTGCGGCAGATTTTGCTCGGTGTGTTCTTCGACCGCGGTGGTCAAATAAGCGACGCGGCTGCGGACATACGCCCCGAAATCGCTCGCTTGAAAAGCTTGGGTCTGCGAATTTAAAAAGTAGTTGTGCCCGCCAAAGCGAGTTCCACCGTCCATCAACACGGTGCCATTGCCGTTGCTGCCCGTGTAGTCGACTTGCACGAGAAAATCACCGGTTAAGTTTTTGGCGCCGGCAACGCCGCTCAAATCAAATTGGTGAAAATTCAAATCGCCGGCGGGAATCGTCTCGACGCGCTCGAGCAAAATGGTGGCAAAAGTCGTCGGCGTTGCCGCGGTGCCGATCTTCACGCGCAACTGATCCGCGGTATTCTGTTGATTGACAAAAGCAACGAACACCGCCTGCAGCTCATAAGAGGTGATTGAAGGAATATCCGTCTTGGGAGTAAAATGCACGTTCCGGCTCACCAAAGATAAAAGAGCCGGATTGTAACGGTCATCGTAACCCAGAATGGCAAGACCCGCCGGTGCCACTTGAACCGGCGCATCGATATCGCGTGTGCTCAAGGAATCATTGCTGCGATCTTCATCGGACGGTAGGTTGGTAAACAAGGTCAAATGATAATCGCCCGCGGCCGGCGGCGTCCAACTGAACTCACGGACAGTCGAAGCGCCGCTGGCCAGTGGAAAAAGCGGTGGTATGGGGGTTTGCGTATTGCTATTGACCTGATACCACAGCGGCACCGTGGCTTGATCGGCAAGCCCGATATTGGCGACTTCCACGACAGTTTTGGTAGGCTGGCCCGCTATATTCGGAAAAGCGACGTCGAGATCGATCGTCGTGACGTCATTGGGAAAGCCACTGACGCCGACAAGAACCGGATCATCGAGAAAGAAGCCGATGTTATTGACGTTATAGTCCGAAGCGAATTGCCAACGGAACTGCACCGTATCACCGGCCATTTCCGTTACGTCGAAGGGGCTGGAATAGGAGCCTTCAAATGGAATCCAACCATTATTGCTGTTGCCGACAAAGACAAAACCCGTCGGATTCGTCCAGGTTTTGCCGCCGTCATTTGAAACGTCGATGCGAAAGAAATCAAACTTAGTCTGGCTGGCAAACTCCAAGTTGTAAAAATGCTGAAAATCCAGAAAAATGCGAAACCATCTGCCGCCATTTTCGCCGGTTGCCGGAATAAAAACTTTTGGTGAGATCAAGTAGTTCGAAATATAATTGGGGTATTGGCCCGTGGCATCATCTCCACACCACCAGCTGTGCGTCGGGCTGTTGGCGCGCGTCGTAACCTGATGCCAATACAAGTTTGGAGTCGGAAGCTTTGGGACCATACGCGCGGGAGCGGTATCACCGGCATCGTCAGAAAATATCGTGTTCGTCCCCTCGGCGACTTTAATGTTGTCGAGACGCCATCCGAAAAGGGTGTTGTCATCTTCTGTCGCGAAACCGGGATCCGAACCCAATTCAAAACGAATAACAACCTTTCTTCCGGCGTACGCAGATAAATTAAAAGTGGCATCAACCCATCCCGTGCTCTTCCCAACCCAACCTGCTGCATTAAAGCCATAAGTGCGGTAAAATCCAAACAGGCTGTTGCGGGGATAACCGCCGTTGGGCGCAAGAGTAACAAACGTATTTCCGCCATCCGTTGAGATTCTTACTGCCACGCCATCCCAACCATCGAGTTGGGGAAGAAACTGCGAAGCGCCATCCGGGCTTTCGATGGCAAAACTATGTCTGATCGTTAAGACCGGCGCCGTAGTGCCAGCCAGGTCGATCTCCGGGGTGGCTAAAAGCTGAAACCAATCATTGTCATAACCGTTGAGGACTGAATCAGCGCACCAGTAATAAGAACCCGTGCTGCCAACGACGCTCCGGTTGCTGCGGTGCCAGTAGGTTTGCCGGTCGAATCCGTTTTCGACGGTCCAGCCGTTTACCCCATTTTCAAAATCGTCCTCCCAGATGATTTCGGTGGCCGTGGGAGCCGCAGGCGCCATTTTCTGCAACACCGCTCTCTTGCTCTGGGCTTTCAATGGAACCGTATATTGAGAATCCGACCGGCGCGCCGGTGCAACGGCCTTTTTCGCGCCACGGTCGGTGGCCAAGCCGGACGTCGTAAAAGCGAACAAGAGAACAAACGGCGTTGTTTGCTGTAAAAACTTTCTCATGGGACTCCCTTCAATTGGTTAAATGAGCCTGTCACTCCAATACAATCATTTTTTTGTTAATTGTATATCATCAACGCAGACGTAACACAGTCGGCTCGACTGTTCTAAAGTTCCCAGACGGGCCGCCTGGGCTACGAGCATCTTTTGGGTTTAACTGACACGTAACGCAACACAGTCGGCTCGACTGTTCTCAACTTCCCAGACGGGCCGTCTGGGCTACGATTGCGCGGGGCTACTCCAATACAATCATCTTTTTCGTCAAGCGGGTCTCGCCGCCGACGCGCAACGAATAGAAATACACGCCTGCGCCAACGAAATAACCCGTGTCGGTCCGGCCGTCCCAGGTTGCCGCATAATTGCCCGGCACTTGCGGCGCGTCTACCAAAGTGGCCAAGCGCCGGCCGAGAAGATCATAAACCGCCAGCAAAACGTGCGAGGCTGTGGTGTTTTTCCGGGCTGAGCCGGCCACTGCATATTTTATGGTGGTCTGTTGCGAACCTTGTGTTTGTAAAAATGGGTTGGGATAATTTGACAAAAGCTGAAACTGTTGCGGCACCTCGCTCAGCGCCGGTGCTTGTCGCGCCTCCACCCCGGTGCGCAGGCCGAACCAATCCAAAACGCGTTGCAAAACTTTGTCAGAAGAGGAAAGATTCGGATTGCCGTCCAAAATGCTGGAAAAATCAAAACTGAAATAGACCGTTTTGTATGCACCGGCAAAGCGGATGCCGGCGCCGCCCAGATCATCGTTGGCGCTGTTGGTGTGTTGCAATACGACGACGGCGCCGGAATTGCCATCCGCCGCGATCACGTCTTTTTCATTCGCATCGAGCAACCCAACGAGCAGCCCATCGCCGATGGGATCTCCCGCCAGGCCTTTGACGATGCGTGCGGTGGTCGTGCCGTTGCGGCGGGCGTGCAAGACGTTTCTAAAAAAGTCGGTGGATTCGATTTGCGCCGCGAGGCGAGCACCAGCTATCAAGAGATGATTGCCGCGATTGAGAAATTCCGTCAACTCCTGGATTTCGCTCGCGCCCAATGTCGAAGACGTGGCCCTGCCGGTGGTCCACACCACATAGCGGCTTTGCAACCTATCGATAATCGTTGCCGGTGAGCCGCGCTGGGCCACATTCCATTCAAAGGAGGTAAGCTTTAAGCGCGATAGCGCCGCTGCCAATCCGGCCTCGCTATTCTGGCCGCCGTCATCATCAATGATCGCAATCTCGGCAGGCAACAATCGGAAATTACGCTCGGTCGGCGCCCCGACATTGACTTGAACGGAATCACTCATCACCGGCGCATAATTCAACAGCGGGCGGATTTCAATGCGGTCGTAGCCGCTGCAGGGGGGATTCGATGCCGGCAGGCTCGGTATGGAGTACCTTCCGTCAACTCCGCTGGCCACGCGCCGCAGCTCTTTGCCTTCCGCATAAAGAATGATTTCCGCTTCGATGCCGGCCGAATTGTTTTGATCGGAAATGCGGCCGGCCAACTCACCAACCGCAAGCGGATTCATTCCCAGGAGAACTTGTTTGATCTCCGGCGCTACAAATTGCACGGTAGTGGAATTGGATTGGTACCCGAATTGGCAAAAACTCACGGTCGCAACGGAATCCAGCAGAGGGATGGTAAAAAATCCGGTTTGGCCGCTATTGATCGAGCTAACCAAAATGGTGTCGAGCGGGCTTTGCGTGCCATGCAGCTCGATGGTAGCGTTCAGAAATGGCTGGCCGTTGCGATTGTCATAAACGGCGCCGGCAATGGTCCATTTGGGATAAAGCGCCGTAATACCGGCAATGTCGTCCAGCTCGAGCGAGCGTTTGCTGGTATCACGAGGGCCAACCGAGTAATACATAGTGGCAGAAGGAATAACGGGGCCGCAGCCGGTGGAAGCAAAGGTGAGATCGCGCCCGCCGCCGGCGTGATCCAAACCCAGATGATGCCCCAGCTCGTGGGTGGCAATCGCTTGAATATCGAACGAGTTTTCCGTAGGGTTGACTTCAAATCTAAAGTCGCGCGAATTGTAAACCAAATCGGAATCGATGCAGCGATAGCCGAGATTATCATTCACCGTAAAGGTGCGGGAAAAGGCCAGCGCATTTGCGCCCTGAGGAAAATTCGTTCCATCACGGTCAAATAGAAGGATATTTTTGTTGTCGGCGCCGGAGATGGTTTTTTGGTTGGTCAAGCCGCCGTCGGCAAAACGGAAATAAGATGAACGCACGCGATTCCAGGTATTCATCGCAGCACGAATAGCCTCGTGCGTCAAGGCGCCGGGGGCCTGTGGTGAGCCTGCTTCGTCGATAAGAATCCGCACCGGCTGCGTGGAAGGATGCCACCATCTGAGCAAGCCGCCGCAACAGCGATTTTGGCCGTTGTTGGCAACGCCGGTGCTCCGGATCAAACAAAAGGCACTGAGAGAAAGAAACAACGCGAGGGAAAACAAAATCGCCAACAATTTTTTTTGCATAAATATTCATCATCCTAATCTATTTCTGTTTCAACAAGGACTGTATCTCACCAATATATTCTTTTAGCAGCCGGCTGTTTTCACCTCTGGCTCCTGCTCTCACCATCTCTTGTCCGGCGGCGTTGTATTGGATCGTCTTTTTTCCCTCCGACCAATCCATCACGCCAAAGTATGTAGATGCGGGATAACGACCCAAAAAAACCAGAACTTTTTCGTGACGGATAAATTGTGGCATACCGGAAACCCGCGATTCGACGTTGCCCACGATTCCACCCAAATGCCGCAGGACGATCTCATTGCCCTCGACGTTACCTTTGATTTTTTCCACAACGCGCAGCGTAATGTAGGTATAAATTTCATGCCCATCGTCATCCCAATTGCTGGACATGGATACCACTTCGGCGACGGCAATGACCTCGGCCTTCTGCGTGCGTT
>JBOHQZ010000342.1:0-6999 GCA_050732275.1 bacterium | reverse complement strand
GATTTGCAAAAGGCGGGGCAGCAAGCCAGGCTATTTCTCGTGCCATTGAAAGAAATTCGCCAATACTTCACCGGCGGCATGACATTTATTTTCGCCCTTTCCGCTCTCGCCGTGCTCATTTTATTGGCCGGCAGCATTAATTTCATGAACCTGGCAACCGCGCGTTCGGCGCATCGCGCCAAGGAAGTCGGCGTGCGCAAAGTCGTCGGCGCAGGCCGGCGCCAGCTTGTCGCGCAATTCTTGGGTGAATCAACAGTCATGGCTTTTGCGGCGCTGCCGTTGGCGCTGGTTTTGATCGAATTTGCCTTGCCGCAATTCAACGCCATGACCGGCAAGCGGCTGGCACTCGATCTTTTTCACAACGCGCCTTTGGCTTTGGGATTGATCGCCATGATCTTTTTGACCGGCATCATCGCCGGCAGCTATCCGGCTTTTTTTCTCTCCAAATTCCAAGCCGAAAGTGTTTTGAAAGGAAGCTTTGCGCCCGGCAAGAGAAGCCGCATTTATCGCTTTCTTGTCGTCTTTCAATTCGCGGTCGCGGTGTTTCTGCTCATCGCCGTCGCCGTTCTGCAAAAACAAATGGAATACGCCCGCACTAAAAATTTGGGATTCGACAAAGATCAAATCGTCGTCATTCCAAATTGGCGAACAGAATTGATTCAAAAAAGCTACGCGGCGTTTAGAAATGCCGTGCTGCAGAATCCCCGCATCATGGGCGCAACTGTGACCGCGCAGTATCCCGGCTACGCCGCCTCCAACGAGCAGTTTGTGCCCGAAGGCTCAACGGAGAAAATTCGGGTCGATACGCAATGGGGCGACTACGATTTCATCAAGACCTTCGGCTTCACGCTGGTGGCGGGCCGCGATTTCTCGCGTGAGCATCAAACCGATGCTGACGATGCTATCATCATTAATGAATCTGCGGTGCAACGCTTCGGCTGGGCTTCGCCGCAAGAGGCGCTCGGCAAGAGGATGAACGAGAACATGACGGTCACCGGCGTGGTCAAAGATTTCCACATCTTTTCATTGCATCAAGCCATCGGCCCGGCGGCAATTCGTTTGGTGCCGGCGGATCGTTTGCCCGAAGAGTGGAGTAGTTACTTTGTCGCGCTCAAAATTCGCCCCGATAACACGCCGCAAACTATCGACGATTTGAAGCGCACGTGGGAATCATTTTTTCCAACGCGGCCTTTTGTGCATTCTTTTCTGGATGATCAATTCGCCCGTTTCTACGAAGCCGAGCAAGTCGCCGGCAAAGTCGCGGGCATTTTCTCAATTCTGATCATCGCCATTGCGAGCTTGGGGTTGTTCGGCCTCGCCGCTTACGCCGCCGAGCGCCGCACTAAAGAAATCGGCATTCGCAAAGTGCTCGGCTCCTCGGTCTCAAATATCGTTACGTTGCTCTCCAAAGAGTTTATCAAACTCGTTCTCATTGCCAACGTCATCGCGTGGCCGATTGCCTATTTTGCTTTGCATCAATTCCTGCAGATTTATGCATATCGCATTTCAATAAGCTGGCCCACGTTTGTCTTGGTTGGTTCGTCGACTTTAATCATCGCGCTGCTCACCGTCAGCACACAGGCCATCAAAGCCGCGTTGGCAAATCCGGTGGAGGCGCTTCGGTATGAGTAAACAAGTAATCAGTAACCAGTTCACAGTATCCAGTGACACTGATTACTGAATACTGATCACTGAATACTGGAGTCATATATGCTCAAAAACTACTTGAAAATCGCGCTGCGCAATCTCCTGCGGCATCGGCTCTTCACGACGATCAACGTCGTCGGGCTGGCGCTGGGAGCGGCTTGTTGCGCGCTCATCGGTTTGTACATCCAGCACGAGCTGAGCTACGACCGTTTCCATCGTGACCCTGAAAATGTTTTTCGGATGATGGTGGAAAGCACCGGCGAAGAGGGAAAATCTTTGAATTCGATCACGCCGCGCTTTCTTGCCACGGCGCTGGCCGAAACGTTTCCGGAGATCGAGAGCGCGACGCAATTTCGTTTGATGAACAAAGCCGTCGAGTATCAAAACAAAGAGTATCCGGAGACGCGCGTTATATTTTCCGATCCGGCTTTTTTTGAAGTTTTCACTTTTTCCTCGATTCAAGGCGATTTATCGAAGGCGCTTGCTGAGCCGAACGCCGTTGTGCTGACGAAATCCTTCGCCCGTAAAATTTTTGGAGAAGAAAATCCGGTGGGTAAATCTCTATTGGTGCGGCTCAATTTCAGGACAACGCCCCAAGCCGAGGTCAAGGTTGCCGCCCTTATGGAAGACGTGCCGAAGTATGCGCATTTCAAATTCGACGCCGCGCTGCCGTTTAGTCTGTTCGCCCCGCCCAAAGATCGGACTGGCGCCATTACCTGGAATTGGTTCGAGATGAAAACTTACGTTCGTCTCAAACCTCAAATTGACCCGCAGAGTGTTGAACAGAAACTTCCGGATTTGGTGCAACGCACGGGCGGCGAGCGCAGCAAACATAAACTCGTACTGCAGCCCCTCACGGACATTCATCTTTCCTCCGCCATTCCGTTTGATGACGTCGAGCAGACCAACCGGCGAGATCTCTACGTCTTTGCCGGCATTGCGTTGCTCGTGCTGATGATTGCGTGCATCAACTACATGGTGCTGGTGACGGCGCGTTACACGCAACGCTTGAAAGAAGTCGGCGTCCGGAAAATTATCGGCGCGACCGCTCCCAGGCTGATTCTACAATTTCTCATCGAAACCGCATTGATCGCCGTGCTCACTTTGCCATTGGCGCTGGGAATCGTGGAAACGGCGCACCGATCTTTTGGCGGATTGCTGGGAAAAGAATTGCAGATCGATTATTTGAATAATCAAATTTTTTTGTGGGGAAATCTGTTCGTGCTGATTTTTTTCATCGTGGTGGCGGGATTTTATCCGGCGCTCTTTTTTTCAAAGATCAACGCCGTCGCGATGTTGAAAGGGCAGGGTGCCGGCGTGCGGGCTTCGGCGCGGCTGCGCAAAACTTTGGTCATCATGCAATTCAGCGTCACCATCGCCTTGTTGGTTTGCGTCGGAACGATGTATGAGCAACTGCAATACACCCGCGCCAAAGACCTGGGCTATCAACATGACAATCTTTTGGTGGTCAAAACCGAAGGCCTGGAAAAGCAGGCGGGAGTTTTGAAACAGGCGGCGCTTTCACATTCCGCGGTCAATGCAGCAACGCTCTCCAGTTGGCTGCCAGGCTATCTGACCGCGGAGTCTATCATGTCCCATCCTCGCGGCGATGGGCCTATGTTCATCGAGTTCGTCGATGCCGATTGTGATTTGCTCAAAACGTTTCAAATTCAGCTTCTGGAAGGACGCGATTTCGATTGCAGCAGCCCGAATGATACGCTGAACATTTATGGAAGTGGAAAGCCCGACTTTAGTCTGCTTCCACGCATCTCCATTCTGCTCAATGAAACCGCGGTGCAGGCGCTTGGCCTCGAATCTCCGATCGGCAAGGAGCTGAATTATTCCGCGCTGCAAGGCACGGTTATCGGCGTGATCAAAGATATGCACAACCGTTCGTTGCATCATCCGATTAAACCCATGGTGATAAAATACTCCGATTACGCGGAGCAACTCGTCGTCGCTTACCAGCCTGGCCAGGAAGCGGAAGTGCTGGGGCATTTAAAAACGGCGTGGGAAAAGCTCACCACCAAAAGCGAGTTTACCTATCTTTTTCTCAATGATCATATCCGCCAGCTTTATGCTGCCGAGGAAAAACTCATGAAGATGACGACGTGGTTCGCCGCGCTGGCGATCGCGCTTTCCTGCCTCGGCTTGTTCGGCATGGCCGTCTTCAGCATCGAACGGCGCACCAAAGAAATCGGCATTCGCAAAGTGCTCGGCGCTTCGGCGAGCGGCGTGGTCACGCTACTTTCCAAAGATTTTGTCAAACTCGTGCTGATCGCCAATCTTCTCGCGTGGCCGGTGGCGTGGTATGCGATGAATAAGTGGCTGCAAGATTTCGCGTATCGCATCGAGCTCGGCTGGTGGACGTTCGCGCTCGCGGGCGGAGTAGCGTTGCTCATTGCGCTGCTGACCGTGAGCGCGCAAGCCATAAAAGCGGCGCTGGCGAATCCGGTGGAAGCTCTTCGCTACGAATAAAAGTAATCAGTAACCAGTGATCGGTATTCAGTGAACTGATCACTGATAACTGAACACTGAATACTGGAGTCAAACATGTTCAAACACTACCTCAAAATCGCGCTGCGAAATTTGCGCAAACACAAAACCTACTCTTTTATCAACATCGCCGGTTTGGCCACCGGCTTGGCTTGCTGTATTTTGATTTTACTTTATGTTCGCGATGAACTCGATTATGATCGCTATCACCAAAACGCCTCGCACATTTATCGCGTGCTGTTGGAAATGCCGACGCCAGTTGCTCCAATCTCAGCCAGTACCCCTATCGTGCTGGCGCCGAAGCTGCAAGAAGCGTTTCCGGAAATCCAAGCGATCACTCGCCTCGAGCGCTATTTTTCGAACGCCACCGTTTCGCGCGGCGACAAGCAATTCACGGAAACGCGCTTTTTTATGGCCGATCCGTCAATCTTCCAAATCTTTTCATTTCAGCTCATTCATGGCGACGCCAACACCGCGCTGGCCAAACCCTATTCCGTGATTTTAACGACGAGCACGGCGCAGCGCTACTTCGGCGCAGAAAATCCGCTGCTGCAGGAAATCGAGTTGGTTGGCAAAGGCCGGTTTATCGTGACCGGTGTGATGGACGATCTGCCGGCGCAATCGCACTTCCATTTCGACTTTCTTGCCTCGCTGTCATCGATTGGAGAAATTAAAAGTCCGTGGGATCACTGGGGCTACACGTACGTGTTGCTGCCGGAAAACCTCTCGCCCGCGGCGCTGGAAAGCAAATTTTCTTCCATCGCCAATTATGAGCGTTTAGGTTGGTGGGTGCAGGATATGAAATTTCACTTGCAGCCCTTAACTGAAATTCACCTGCATTCGCATTTCCACAGCGAAATTGAAGCGAATAACGATGTTCGTTACATTTATATTTTTTCGGTCATCGCCGCGCTGATTTTGCTGATCGCTTGCATGAATTATATGAACATGGCCACGGCGAAATCGACGCCGCGCGCTAAAGAAGTCGGCATCCGCAAAGTGGTTGGCTCGCGGCGGTGGAATCTGGCCGCGCAGTTTCTCGGCGAATCTGTTCTGTACAGCAGCTTGGCGGTGGTGTTGGCTTTTATTTTTGTCGAGTTGCTTTTGCCTGCTTTCAGCAACCTCGTGCAGAAACAACTTGCCGTCAAGTATTTTCAAGAGGGTTGGTTATTGGCGGGATGTTTGGGCTTGGCGCTTTTCACCGGCCTGATCTCCGGCAGTTATCCGGCTTTTTATTTATCGGCCTTCCAGCCCGCGCCCGTTTTGAAAGGCCTCACCCAACGCGGCGCCGGCGCAATCGGGGTGCGGCGCATTCTTGTGCTCGCGCAGTTCACGATGGCCGTCGGCCTCATCACCGGCACGGTGGTGGTGCAAAAGCAACTGAATTTTATTCGCGACAAAAAACTTGGCTTCGCTAAAGAAAATATTATCGTCCTGCCGATTTGGGGCACGGCCATAAAAAAGCAGTGCGCAATTTTTAAAAACGCCTTGTTGCAGCATCCTTCTATCTTGCGCGCCACAGCCGCCAGCGGTGGGCCTATTGACGGCGCGGGTGTGATCTCAAGCTTGAAAAATTCTCCTCTGCAAATTATGGTGGCTGATGCCGATTATTTGCCAACACTTGGCATTGAGTTGACGCAGGGTCGTAACTTTTCGTCGGAATTCAGTACCGATAGCAGCGCCTTTTTGCTCAATGAAACCGCCGTGAAATTGTTGGAATGGAAAAATCCTCTTGCAGAAACTTTCACGGGTGGGTTCAAAATAGAAGAAGGCCTCGTCATCGGCGTCGTCAAAGATTTCCATAATAAATCTTTGCACGCGCCCATCGAGCCGATGGTTTTTCAGTATGATCCATCCAGATTTACCAAATTGCTCTTGAAGGTCAATTCGGAAAATCTGCCGGCGACGCTGGCTTTTATCAAACAGCAATGGGAAATATTCGAACGGGTGAGGCCGTTTGAGTATAGCTTTCTGGATGATGATTTCGACAAGCTGTATCGCTCCGAGCAGCGCGTGAGCAAGTTTTTTATTTCCTTCTCGGCGCTCGCCATTTTCATCGCCTGTTTGGGATTGTTTGGCTTGACGGCTTTTGCGGCGGAACAGCGCACCAAGGAAATCGGCATTCGCAAAGTGCTCGGCGCTTCGGTTGCCGGCATCGCTGGCCTGCTTTCCAGCGAATTTGCGAAACTCGTTCTCGTCGCCAATATTGTCGCGTGGCCGATTGCTTACTATGCCATGAATCGCTGGCTGCAAGATTTTGCGTATCGCATCGAAATCGGCTGGTGGACGTTCGCGCTGGCGGGTGGAGCGGCGTTGCTCATTGCGTTGCTGACGGTGAGCGCGCAAGCAATTCGCGCGGCACTGGCGAATCCGGTCGAGGCGCTGCGTTATGAGTAAAAAGCAGTAATCAGTAAACAGTTCATGTCGTTAATTTAGCGGATAACGATTCCGTCCCGTAGGGACAGCGTGAGAATAGCCCAGAGATTTTATCTCTGGAAAATTTGAAACAACAGCGTTTCCAAGTCCCGCTAGGGACGATTGAAATGAACCGTTTAAAGTATTACGATCGCCGTGTTCTCATTCGTCCCTTGCGGGACTAACAAGGCAATGATGGGATATTTCCCAACAATAAATTGTTGGGCTATTGCCGGTTGTCCCTTCGGGACTCAAAAGCAATAAGCTCTTTGCTTAACTTGATGACACGAAGTAAGCAGCAACTGTTCATTGCGATCACTGAATAAAGGAGTCACCCATGTTCAAAAATTATTTCATCATCGCCGTTAGAAACCTCATCCGGCAGAAGGGTTATTCTCTCATCAATGCGCTCGGGCTGTCTCTCGGAGTGACCTGCTTCAT
>JBOHQZ010000341.1:0-7001 GCA_050732275.1 bacterium | reverse complement strand
GAAATGGCCGACGCCGCTTGCTTGCGAGCTCCACATATATTGATTCGATTGTTCCGTCGCAATCGGCTTGAGCGCCGCTTCATCTCCTTCAATGTAGAAAAGCTTTGGCCGCGTGCCTTTCTCGACTTTCCGCGCCGTCACCTGCTCGCGCGCCAGCAGTTGCGCAATTTCCGTCAGCGGATTATCCATATCGCCGGAGATGATGGCGTGCTCCGGACAGACATTGACGCACGCCGGTTCCAAGCCGATGTCCACACGGTGCGCGCAGTAGTTGCACTTGGCCGCGGTGTGCGATTCCGGATCGATGTAAAGCGCGTCATACGGACAAGCCTGCATACAGCCCCGACAACCGATGCAGCGGCGCTTGTCAAAATCCACGATGCCATCGTCGCGCCGGAAAAGTGCAGTGACCGGACAAATTTCGATGCACGGCGCGTCGTCGCAATGGTTGCAGCGCATCACCGAAAACAGCCGCCGCGTGTTGGGGAACTCACCCTTCTCGATGTACTTCACCCACGTGCGATTCACCCCGAGCGGCACCTCGTGCTCGGCTTTGCATGCGACGGTGCAGGCGTGACAGCCGATGCACTTGCGGTTGTCGATGATGAAGCCAAAGTTCATGTCTCGCTCCGGAAAGTAGTCCTCGCCCCTTGCCCCGCTCCGTCTCCATAGCTTTTATATGGACGCGGGACGGAGTGGGTGGCTTTCGAAAAGGTTTTATCCATTCAATCCGTATACTGTCTTTTTGTAAGCGAATTTAACAGATTCAGCGGATAAGTGAAGTTGAAAGATAAAAAAAATGCTTTTGAATGCAAGTATTTTTTCCGATACCTGTGTTTTTCTTCCAAAAAGTTCTTGACTTCAGTTGTTGCCGTCTGTACTTTAATTTTACACAGATGATTTCTGCGTGAGATTATCGCTCCGTGTAATCCATGAAATCCGGTGGTGATCCACTTTGCAAGAATTTTTTATCAAACCAATTCATCGAAGGAGGAACCCATGCGTCGCGCTTTAATGTTGCTTTGTTTTTTCTTTGTAGGGGTGACTGCACCCATCTGGGCTGCCGATGAAAAAGACCCCCATCCCTTCTCCATTCACGACATGCTGGCGATGGATCGCATCTCCGAGCCGCAAGTTTCGCCGGACGGCAAATGGGTCGTGTTCACCTTGCGCAAAGCCGATTTGGAGGCCAATCGCGGCCGCACCGATTTGTGGCTGGTTGGAACCGACGGCGCGGGGCTGCGGCAATTGACTTCGCATCCGAGCGGCGATTCCAGCCCGCAATGGTCAGCGGATGGCAAGAGTATCTATTTTCTCTCCACCCGCTCCGGCTCTTCGCAAGTGTGGCGCCTTCCAGTCGATGGCGGCGAGGCGGAGCAGAAGACCAACCAGCCTTTGGATATTGGAGGTTTTTTATTGTCGCCCGATGGCTCGCGTCTGGTGCTCACCATGGAAGTTTTTCCGAATTGCGAAACCATTGCCTGCACCAAAACCAAGCTCGATGAAATGGAAGGCCGCAAAGCCAGTGGTAGAATTTATGACAAGCTCTTCATCCGCCATTGGGACACCTGGAAAGATGGCCGGCGCTCGCACGTTTTCGTCATGCCAATCTCTGGCGGCGAGCCGGTTGATTTGATGAAAGGTCTGGACGCGGATTCTCCCTCCAAACCGTTTGGCGGCGTCGAAGAGATCGCGTTTACGCCGGACAGCAAAAGTCTCGTTTTCACCGCGCGCGTGGCCGGCCGCGAAGAAGCGTGGTCAACCAATTTCGATCTTTATCTCGCGCCGGTTGATGGAGCGGCTCCACCAAAGAATCTTACTGAGAGCAACAAAGCGTGGGATACGCAACCGGTTTTTTCACCCGACGGCAAGACTCTCGCGTATCTCGCCATGTCGCGCCCCGGCTACGAGGCCGACCGCTTTCGTATCGTGCTGCGTTCTTGGCCCGATGGCAAAGAACGCATGCTGACGGAAGAATGGGATCGCTCACCTGGCGGTGTCACTTGGTCGTTAGATGGCAAAACCATTTACACTACCGCTGGCAATCTTGGACAAACTTCGTTGTTTGCTATCGAAACGGCCACCGGCAAAGCTCGCACGGTGATAAAAGACGGTCACGTCCGCTCGGTTGCATTAGCCGGCCCTCGTTTGCTCTTCGACATGGATCACCATCGCTCGCCAGTGGAATTGTATTCGGCGTTGCCGAGTGGCAGCGACGTTCGGCCGGTAACGCGTATCAACGCCGACAAACTCGCGAAAGCGCGCCTGGGCGAATCCGAGCAATTCACTTTCAAAGGCTGGAACGATGAGACGGTTTATGCCTACGTCGTCAAGCCGGTGGATTTCGATCCTAACAAAAAATATCCGGTGGCGTTTCTCATTCACGGCGGCCCGCAAGGCTCGTTCGGCAATGACTTTCATTATCGCTGGAATCCGCAAGCGTATGCCGGCGCCGGCTATGCCGCGGTGATGGTGGACTTTCACGGCTCCACCGGATATGGCCAGGCATTCTGCGACGCCATTCGTGGCGACTGGGGCGGCAAGCCGCTCGAAGATTTGCAGAAAGGTCTCGCCGCAGCGCTGGCAAAATATACGTGGATGGATGGCAATCGTGTTGGCGCACTTGGCGCCTCGTATGGCGGCTACATGATCAACTGGATCGCCGGCAACTGGCCGGATCGCTTCCGCTGCCTCGTGAGCCACGACGGCAATCTTGACGAACGCATGGCATATTTTGACACAGAGGAATTGTGGTTTCCGGAATGGGATCATCAAGGCAACCCGTGGGATAATCCCGAGAACTACGAGAAGCACAATCCTATCAATTATGTGAAGAATTGGAAAACACCGATGCTGGTGATTCACGGCGGCCAGGATTTTCGCGTCGTCGAAACGCAAGGCATGTCAACTTTCACGGCATTACAGCGCCGCGGCATCCCGAGCAAGTTTCTCTATTTTCCCGATGAGAACCATTGGGTGCTCAAGCCGCACAACAGCATTCTGTGGCACGAGACGGTGATTGGCTGGCTGGATCAATGGGTGAAAGGGGAGGGGACGAATTAGATTCATCCTCACACTCTTGCTTTTACTCTTACTCGCTTTTTTTACCAAGGCGAGTAAGAGTTTCTTTTTATCTGCAAATCTTAAATCATCTGAGAACGCATCATGCCCGACTCCCGTGTAACCAAACTTGCGCAAGTGCTCGTCCATTATTCCTTGGAGCTCAAACCCGGCCAGCAAATGGAACTGCGCACCAGTCCGCTCGCCGAGGAACTCTCGTTGGCGGTGTATGCCGAGGCCATCAAAGCCGGCGCGCACGTCGTGATCCAAAACAGCCTTCCTGGCGCCGAAGAAATTTTTTACAAATATGCGACCGAAACGCAGCTTGATTATGTTTCGCCGCTTTACAAATTGACCATCGAAACATTTGACGCGATTTTATATATCGAAGCCGAGCACAACACCCGCAGCCTCAGCGGCGTCGATCCCACCCGTCTCGCGCACTCGCGCAAAGCCCGCGCGCCGGTCAGCAAAATACTTTTGGATCGCTCCGCCCGCCACGAGCTGCGCTGGTGCTACACCGTTTATCCCACCCATGCCATGGCGCAGGAAGCTGAAATGAGCTTGGCGGATTATCGCGAATTTGTCTACAACGCGGGCTTGTTGAACGAGCCTGAGCCGGTCGCGGCGTGGCAAAAAGAGCTTCAGCGCCAACGGGAGTTGATTGCCTGGATGGCTGATAAGAATCGTGTTATCTTGAAAGGTGACAATATCGATCTTGCGCTTTCAATCAAAGGGCGAAAGTTCATCGAGTCTGCCGCCCAATACAATTTCCCCGACGGCGAAATTTTCACCGGCCCGGTCGAGCATTCGGTCAACGGCTGGGTGCGTTTCCGCTATCCCGCAATTTACGACGGACAGGAAGTAACCGACATCGAGTTGTGGTTTGAAAACGGCAAAATCGTCAAAGAAAAAGCGAGCAAAGGACAAGAGCTATTGACTGCGCTGTTGAACACCGATGCCGGTAGCCGCTACTTGGGCGAGTGGGGTATCGGCACGAATTATCATATTCAACGCTTCACCAAGAACATGCTCTTCGACGAAAAGCTCGGCGGCACCATCCATCTCGCTGTCGGCGCGAGCTATCCCGAAACCGGCGGCAAAAACGACTCCGGTTTGCACTGGGACATGCTCTGCGACATGGCCGAAAGCGAGATTGTGGTGGATGGGGAATTGTTCTATCGGAATGGGAAGCCAGTCGTTTGAGCCGAAAAAGGAATTTTTCAAGAAGTTTATCCTTGCATTTGAGAGAAATCGTGATTATTTATTATTGATCTCCTGCTCATCTAAGCCATGAACGAAAAATTTTGGATTCAGGATTTTGAGACGGGACTAGATCGCTTGCGAGTCAATTTCACGACTGAACGTGGGCAGGTGCAAGCGATTCTCGTGATCCAGTATGAAGCTTATATTGACGGCAAATGGCGGCCAATCGTTAGGTTTGATGAAGCTCATGGTTTTTTCCATCGCGATGTGCTATCACCCACAGGAAGGCAGCAAAAGATATTTCAATTAGCAAGTGACAAAAGCCTTGCTTTAACAGATGCCGTCACACACATCAAACAATTTTGGCGCTCTTACCGCAAAACTTATGAGGATGAGTACTATGCAAATAAGTGAACAAACCAGTCTCACTGATAAAAATCTCGACCGCCTGGCTGATCTTCTGGACCATGGGCGTGCAGAACCAAATCTGGTTGAACAGATTCCAGACAAGGCGCATATTTTTCACGGCTCATTTTATGATGCAGCTTTGACACAAGCGAATCTCAAATTAGCTAACAAAATACTGCTAGGGATGATTCTGGGTTACGTAGAAGAAGCGCCGTTGGTCATGGTGTTCGAGCACACGCCTGGCAAGAAAATCGTCATTGATTTATCTTCAGAAGCGCAAAAAGGCAGGGTACAACAGTTCATTGAAATGTTTCAAGAACAAAGCCAACAGGAAGCGACTGTCAGGATCAATGGACTGCTTGCGGCGTGAGAAGGGATCAAGCGTTGGGGGCCTTTCCGTTTGCAATTTTTCACCACAGTGACATTTTTGGAAAAGTATTCCCTGTAGTTCTCTGCGCGAATTCCTAATCCATTGTTATGATTCTCACGGTCACCCCCAACCCGATGCTCGACAAAACGCTTTGGGTGAAAAGATTCACGCCTGGCGTCACACACCGTGCCACTCGCGCCGTCACTATCGGCAGCGGCAAGGGCATCAACGTTTCTCGTGCCCTGCTGGCGTTGGGAGAGCAAACGCTGGCGACGGGATTTCTCGGCGGCTACACCGGTGCGCAAGTGCGCAAGCTGCTCGACGATGAAAACCTCCCGCATGATTTCGTTGAAGTGACCGGCCTCACCCGTGTCGGCATTACAGTTTTCGATGACGCGCGCGAAGATTACACCGCGGTGTTCGAGCCTGGGCCGGAATTGCGCCAAAATGAAGTCGAGGTTTTGGTCGAAAAAGTTCGCAGCCTGCTGCCGCGTTGCCGCGCCTTGACTTTGTGTGGCAGCATGCCGAGCGCGGGATTTGACGATCTTTATTTTCGACTTATTGAATCAGCAAAGGTAGTCAACGTGCCGGTTTTTCTCGATAGCTATAAAGAACCGCTGCGGCAAGGCCTCAAAGCCCATCCGGATTTTCTCAAACCCAACCGCGAAGAAGCGCTCCACACTTTTGGCATTGACATTCGTGCGCCGCATGGAATACCGGACACGCTGCGCGAGTTGGCACAAACCGGTGCGCAGTGGATTTTCCTGACTGACGGTTCGAGAAAAGTCGGCGTCTATGCGCAGGGCCAACGTTATCTTGCCACGCCACCCAAGATCGACATTGTGAATACCCTCGGCGGCGGCGATGCGATGGTCGCGGCTTTCCTTTATGGGTGGCTGCGCAAAATGGCAACGGAGGATTTGATTCGTTTTGCGATTGCCGCCGGCGCCGTCAACGCCGAAGATTTCATGCCCGGCTTTGCCGATCGAAAACGAATTGAAGAAATGGCAAAACGGGTGGTCGTTGAACCATTTATGTTGTAATGCAGGAATGACTTGCTCACGGAAGTGGAACAGCGCACGGAATTTTTAAGTTTGGCTTCCGTGAGAGTTCATTTCGTGGGCCAAAAATTCTTTGCCTCTAGTGTTGTACTGCAGGAATGACTTGCTCACGGAAGTGGAACAACACACGGAATTTTTAAGTTTGACTTCCGTGAGAGTTCATTTCCGTGGGCCAAAAATTCTTTGCCTCTAGTGTTGTACTGCAGGAATGACTTGCTCACGGAAGTGGAACAGCGCACGGAATTTTTAAGTTTGGCTTCCGTGAGAGTTCATTTCCGTGAGCCAAAATTTCTTTGCTTTTCTGTAAAGTTTTCACTTTTAATTAATGTTTTTCGATTTGTAAAATTCTAAGAAGAGGAGGTAGGTGCATGAAAGTCATCACCATTATTCTGGCGATTCTCGTACTGGCGCTGGCCATCTTCGCCGGCTATTTTTTCAACCTGAGCCGTGTAGCCAAGCAGGATTTGGAGACGCTGCGCAATGAGAAGACCGAGCTGACGGCGCGCGTGCAATCGCTGGAAGGACGCGTGGCCGAGCTTTCCAGACAGCTCGAAGAAACCATTGCCAAATCTTCGCAGGAGAAAGAAGAAGAAATTCAGCGGCTGGCGAGCGCGCAAGAGCAGCTTGTGAAAGAGCTGCAAGCGGAAATTCAAAACAAAGAAATCCAAATCACCCAGCTCGCGGACCGCCTCTCGGTGAGCATGTTGGATAAAATTCTTTTTCCCTCCGGCGAAGCCGAGATCACGCCCGCCGGTCTCAAAGTGTTGGAGCGTGTCGGCAACATCATCAAAAACGTGCAGGACAAAATCATCCGCGTCGAGGGGCACACCGACAACGTGCCGATCCACCCGCGTCTGCAAAAGCAATTCCCCACCAACTGGGAGCTGTCAAACGCT
>JBOHQZ010000340.1:0-7005 GCA_050732275.1 bacterium | reverse complement strand
CGCAATCGCCAGCCAAAATGCCAGCACAGATATATCCAGCATTTCAGTTCGCTCCGCGTCCGCTGAAGACGGCGCCGATGGTGCGGAGCATGATCTGCAAATCCAGCCACAAGCACTGGTTTCGCAGATAGGCGATGTCCAAACGCACGCGCTCATCGAAATCGAGCTCGTTGCGTCCGCCCACTTGCCATAATCCGGTTAACCCCGGCTTCAGCTCGAGACGGGTGGTGTGCCACAAACTGTAGGTTGACGCTTTGAATGAGGTGGGGCGCGGGCCAACAAGCGCCATATCGCCGCGCAGCACGTTGAAAATTTGCGGCAATTCGTCGAGGCTGGTTTTGCGCAGAAACCGGCCGACGCGCGTGATGCGCGGATCGTTGGCGATTTTAAAATCGGGATAGGTGAGCAGATTCAAATGCATGTATTTCTCTTTCAGCTCTTCCGCATTTTTGACCATGGTTCGGAGCTTGTACATTTTGAAGCGCCGGCCGCCGCGGCCGGTGCGGAGCTGAAAAAAGAAAATCGGCCCGGGCGAATCGATTCTGATCGCCAGGCAACAAATCGCGAGAATGGGCAAAATCATGGGAAAAAGCGCAAAACAGACAGCCAGGTCGATGCCGCGCTTGATAAAGCGATAAGCAAAGCCATTCCCCAGAATCCTGCCGGCGACAGAGTCCCGTTGATACCATTGCTGTTCAACTGAAGTGTTCGGCGCCAGGGTTGCCGCCGTTGGAGCAATCGGCTTGAGACTGATCGTCTCCGGCAATTTATAAGCGCTAGATATCCCGTGCATAAGCTGCCTCCTACACACTCGACGTCGAATGTATGGGTGAAAATCAAAGTCCTATTTGGCCAAGAATTCCCTACGCTGCGTTTCTTGGCTTGGCCTGGCAGCGTCTTTTGGTGATGGAGTTTCATTTGCCGTCCGATGGCTCCTGGCATACGCGTGATTAACAAGGTCGTCAATCGTCAAACCGTCGGTCGGAAACTCGACAATGCCGCAACGCAGGTTAACCTTGACACGCTTGGCGATAATCTCGTTCAAGCGTGTCATCGCCTGATCGGCAAAAGACGCCGAGGTTTCCGGCATTAAAATCACATAATAATCGTTGGTCACATCATAAGTCAGCATGTCGCAATTGCGCAGATTGTCGCGCAAGAGCGCGCTAATAATCGAAAAAAAGAAATGCGAGGCGATTTCCGCATTGTCCGCCAGCGTGATGAGGCTGCGTTTGCGCGGTCGCTGCTGTTCCCCATCAACCGACAAGACGGCGATGGTCAAGGAGTTGCCGTAGCGCCGCGCGCGCTCCAGCTCGGCCGTCAAGCGGTGCAGCGCCCGGCGGTAGCGTGGAATCGAAGTGTGCCAGCTTCCGTAAATTCCTTTGTTGACTGCAAATTTCACTTTCCGGCGGCTCCACAGCAATCCCAAAATAAAGCTGACACCGCCGACCAAAACGAGCAAAATCAACCAAGTTTGCAATAAGGGATTTGTCAACCCTTCACCAGTGTTGAATATCATAAATTGCAATTATTTAAATCTGCGCCGTTTAATTCTCAACCCTACGATCACCTTCACGACTAAAACCGCTTAGAGCCAATTTTGCATCGCTCTTGGCATGTCTTCCTTTTGCCGATTGAGCACGATGCCGAGCAGATTCGTGCCGGCCCGCTTAAGCTCTTTGAGCGCTTCACGCACATCTTGAAAACGCGTGCGGCTTGACTCCGCCACCAGGATGACGCTGTCCAAGTGCAAACTCAACATCAGAACGTCAAAGTTCTGGCCCACCGGCGGGGCGTCGACGATCATAAAATCGAACCCTTCCCGCAGCGCCGGCAAGACGGCGGCAAAACGCTTCAGGTTGAATGTGGCGCCGCGCAGCACGTCGCCCGAAGACATGACGTGAAGATTCGGAATGCCGTTGACCACCGCCATATCGAGAAAGCCGGCGCCGGTCATCGGCGCTACCGTCAAATTATCGCTGGGCGTCAAATTCAAAAGGTTGTGCAATTGCGGCCGCCCTACATTAGCGTCAATCAGCAAAACTTCCTTCTTGTGATCCATGCTCAAACCCAACGCCAGGGTGACGGCAACCGACGTCACGCCGACGCCCTGGCCGGCGCCGGTAATGAGCACGGAGCGCACGCCCAACTGCTCGTTGGCGAGCAACAAAGGATTGCGCAACTTGAGCTGCTCGCGTGTCAGCTCGGGCACCAGCCGATTGGAAAAATCTCTCGGGGTGTCAAGCTCGGCGCCATTGCGCGGCACCTCGGAACTGGGGCGCGGCTGTGAAACACCTGTGGATTTGGCGTAGCTGGGCACTGAACTTGGCAGATCCCAGTCCTCGCCAAAAGGCAACATCTCTTTGTCATTCATTTTTAACGGCCACCGTCGATAAAGGATTTTCTTCCTAAAATTCCGCTTGAATTTGAATCTATCAACTTGAATGAGCGGAAAAATTCCCCGGCTCCAGCATGCTTTCCGGCAGCAAATTCGGTGGCCACTGACCCTCCGGAATCGACACGATGACGGGCACGTTTATCTGGCGCTCGACATCACCACTGGTGTGAACGACGTCATCAAAAAAGCTGACGCCCCAGGCTGTCCCCAAACCGACAAACAGCGCCAGAACAAATCCCATGACGAGATTGAGCTGCCGGTTCGGGCTCACCGGATCCAACGGCACACTGGCCGGATCGATGATGCTCACGTTGGCAACCTGCTCGCGATCGAGCGCTTCGGAGATTCGCGCTTCTTCCTGCTTTTTGGCGTAGAGCAAATAATTGCTCTGCGCCAATTGCAATTGGCGCACCATCGCCTCGTGCGTGAAGCTGGCGAGCTCGTGATTTTTGAGATCCTGTCGCAGCCGGGCTATGGCCGACGCCATTTCATTTTCTCTTTCTTTATAGCCGATCAAATCGAAGCGCGCCCGGGTCAATTCCGCCGCCAAACTCATCATCGCCTGGTTGATATCGGTGGAAACCTCCGGCTTTTCGGCAACCTGCTGCTGGTGCAATGTTTCTTCGATTTGCGCAATCCGGGCCTTGAGGCTGCGCGCCAATTGGCTGCGCGGCTCGGCCGGATCTTTCTCCGCTTGCACCATCAAATCATATTTCAGCTTGAGCGATTCCAACTCCTTGGTCAACGCGTCGCGGACCGCGGAAGAAGCCTGCTCGTTCTGAGCGTGAACCCGCTCCGGTGTGCCGGCAAGCTGCTTTTCCAGGAAATCCACTTGACGCGAAGCCGCCTGCACGTTCGCACGTGTGGTGTTGAGCTGCGTTTCATAGTCGGCCAGCTTTTGCAGAAACAACTGCCGCTGTTGATCCGGCGCTATCAAATTATGTTCTGATTCGAACTGCTGCAGCGCCGAGGCCATGATTTGCAACGTGTCGCGCAAAACTTCCGCCTGCTTTTGGAAAAAATTATAGGCGCCTTTGTTCTCATGCACTTCCAGATGGCGAATGACATACCGCTGGCACAATTCGTTGACAATTTGCGTCGCCAGTTGCGGATCTTTCGCTTCATACATAACCTGGACGATGTTAGACTTCGGCACGATCTGGCTATTGAGGTCGCTTTTGAGCAGAACGACGGCCAGCTCCAGCGCGGTGGTGCTATCCAGCGTTTGGGTTTTTTCCGGGCCGATAATCTGCTGATACAGTTGGTTGTGGCGCAAAACATCGCGCATCAGCGTCGAACTCTTGAGAATTTCGATCTCGGAGTTCAGCGCTTCTTCCGAGAGCTGCGGTTTGCCTTCCACGGCGGCGCCATCGCTTGCCGATACGACGGTGTTGATGCGCTCTTTCTTGAACAATAATTGCGCCCGCGTCGCGTAAATCGAAGGCTGCAGCACGGTGAACACCGCTACGATCAGAAAAACCGCGGAAAACAGCCCTGACGCCAGCCAGCGCCGCCGGTAAATCATCGCCACCACATCTTTGAAAGAAAGCGCCAAATCGATTTGTTCCGGCGGTGAAGCTTCAGCCGAGCGCAGTTGCAATTCTTTGCTGGTCTGGCCCGTCTCGCCAGATTGTATTTGCTTGGGTAGTGTCATTTTCAATCCGGTTAAACAGAGTCTTGTAGTCTCATCCGTATCTCGTTACCGTGGATTTCGAGAATATTCCCGCAAGGCTCTAAGGTAAATATCGAACGGCGGAAACAATCCATCGTAAACTTGCGTGAGAAAGTCGTTTACGTTCGCAATGAATGTTTTGGGAACATAAACAATGTCTTCCGGCTGTATGTACATGTCCTGGTACGTGCCGCCTTTAATTCTCGAGCGCTTGAGGTTCAAGCGCGTTGCCTTCATCGCGCCGGCCAGGTCTCGCCGCAGCAGAATGACGCTGCTGAGATTAGCGCCCCGAATCGGACCGCTCGCCGCCGTGATCGCCTGCAAGGCGGTCATTTTCGGCTTCAGCTCGACGATGCCCGGCCTATCGACTTCGCCCAAGACGTAAATCGCAAGTCCGGCAAAGCTTCGTACGATTATCGTCACCTCGGGAGCGTGAACGATGGTAGAATACGCTTTGGTAATAAAACTGTCCAATTCCGAGGGTGTCATTTCCGACACGTAAACATCGCCGATATCCTCAAGGGTAATGCGTCCGTCGGGACGGACTTTCAAGATGCCGTTGAGCCGGTCGTGATAGCGCACACGGATTTCCAGTTCATCAAGAATACCGATTCGATATTCCGGCCGGGCTGCGGAAGAAGCGCTTGCCAAAACTGTGGCTTCATTATTCGCCAATACGGCGGTTGTATTTTGTTGATCGCCGTTTCCGGGCCGCGATGAACGCGTGCCTGCACATCCGAAAATGATGAGACTGCAGACCGCCACAGCTAAGCCAGCCAATCCTGGCCGATAATTCCGAGGTGTTGTGAACATCTATTGCGAGTTTTCTCCGTTAGTTCTTGCACAAAAATCGAGGTCGTGAGCCGGCTTAACTCTCGCCAAACACAAGCGTCACTAAAACTTAACGTAACGATAACAAAGGTTTTCCTCTGAGATAATAATTACAAGCACTCCCGCTTTTAGCAGAAAATTTTTTCGTGGGGTGTGCGCCACAGCGGGAACTTAACATAAGGACAGTAATTTCTTTCTTTTGGGGTAATAAATACCAGCACTCAAGTTTTTAGCGGAAATTTTCCAAAAAGAAGTGGCACAAAAAAAAGCCGAGGTAAATCCTCGGCTTTTGCAAAATTGTAACAGATGCTGGTATGTTGCTCAGATATTCGCTGTTTTTATCATCACTCAATCACAACCTCATCCACGAAGAGCCACGCTTTGCCGCCGGCAGCATAATGCCACCCCGGACAGGCGCCGACGTTTTTGGCAAAAACGCGCACGTATCGCGCCTGAATGCCGGCAAGCGCTTGGGAAACCTCTTTGAGCTCGGAGGCGCGATCTTCCGGTTTCGTCTCGTGCGTAAACGTTGCGACAGTACGGAAATCTGCATTGTCGTTTGAAACGGAAAACTCCACTGCTTTCGGGAAAAAAATCCACGAGCCGGTGACTTGAAGAAATCCCGCTGCAATCCGGTTGATGGCTCTGATTTCACCCAAATCGACCACGGCGTCCAAATCAACTTGCTCGTAACCCTGCCATGCCCCACTGTGAAAGTTGGCGTTGCCGCGGATGAAATCGACGAGCGCTTCATCTCCGCCGCCGGTATAGAGAGCGCTATACGATGTGTGCAATCGAATTCTCTTTCTCTCCGGAACGGCGAGAAATTTTGCGGTTTCAATCCGGCTCGGCCTCATGCCATCTTTGACGGCAAACGCTTTTACCGTGGTGGAGGCTCTCAGCGTGAACGGCTGGCGATATTGCGGCGAAAGCACCGTGGGCGTGCTGCGATCCAACGTATAATAAATCTTCGCGCCGTCAGTGTAACATTCCAAGCCGATCACCAGAGAATCATAAAAGGCGGCTGACCTGGCGTTGATATAAGGAACCACAACGATCGGGGTTGACGACGCCGGTGATGGCGGGATATCCTCCGGCGCGGCGCCCCAGACTTTATTGGGCTGCTGCCCCATCGTGAAGATCAACTTGCTTCCTTTTAAAATATCGGCATGTTGCAGGTAGGATTTTCGATATAGTCTGCCATTGAGCGATGCAGATTGAATGTAGCGATTGTCCGTTGCAGTATTTTTCGCCTGCAAGACGAATTTTGTTTTCTCATCGATATGGATGGCAACTTTTTCAAAAAGCGGGCTGCCAAGCGCATACATCTCCTGGCCCGGGCAAACCGGATAAAACCCTATCGCGCTGAAAACATACCAGGCCGACATTTGCCCGCAATCTTCGTTGCCGGGCAGACCATCAGGCGCGTTGGTGAACATCGTCCCCATAATTTGGCGGACTTTCTCCTGCGTTTTCCACGGCGCGCCGGCGTAATTGTATAAATACGCAACGTGATGGCTCGGCTCGTTGCCTTGCGCATATTGGCCGAGCAGACCAGATATGTCGGGCTGGTTTTTTCCCGTCAGCGCTGAGGAGGTGTTGAACAGCTCGTCCAGCTTGTTGATGAAAGCCTCGTTACCGCCCATCAGCGTAATGAGGCCTTGCACGTCGTGCGGCGCAAAGAAATTGTATTGCCAGGCATTGGCCTCGGTGTACTCGAACGTGACCGCGTTAGGCGAAAACGGCTCCATCCAAATGCCATTGCGCTTGCCGCGCATAAAACCCGCCGCCTGATGAAAAACATTTTTATAGAATTGGGCGCGCTCGCGGTACGATTCATCATCTGCGGTATTGCCAAGCGCGTTCGCCATTTGCGCAATGCACCAATCATCATAAGCATATTCGAGCGTCTTTGAAACTGATTCGTGCTCATACTCCGCCGGCACATAGCCGTAATCCTTATAGTATTTCAAACCGAGATGATCGTGCTCGGCGCTGCGTTTCATGGCTTGCAGCGCTTTGGTCGCATCAAAATCGCGAATCCCTTTCATGTATGCATCCGCGATCACCGGTACAGCGTGATACCCGATCATCGTGCCGGTCT
>JBOHQZ010000339.1:0-7015 GCA_050732275.1 bacterium | reverse complement strand
GAATTATATTGATCAGAACGAGCGCTTCAAGGAATATGAAAAATTAGTCGACTTTTATCATACGAGCGAACATCTTTCTCAGGCCGCCGAAGCCCTGTTCGGTAAAAAGGCCGCCGCTGCAGACGATTGGTACAATAAATGGTATGATCCCGCCTTGCGGGACTTGAAGAAGATGACGCAGCTACGGGCGTGGTTCGCTCGATCGAATACTACGCCACGCAACAACAGATTCCCAAAAGCCGCGTCAACGACCTCCAGCAGGAACGAACTTTCTTCAGGCGTAACCAACATCGAATGACCTATGCTGATTTTAGGAAACGCGGTTTGCCGGTCGGCAGTGGACCCGTCGAAGCGGCCTGTAAGAGTGTAGTGAAAACCCGAATGTGTCGCAGCGGCATGAGATGGTCTCGCGAAGGAGGACAGAAAATACTCAATCTGAGAGTCTTTGTCAAATCTGACCGCTGGGACAGCTTTTGGGAAAACTACATGACACTCAAGCGCGCTGCCTGAGATCCAAAACACTACGTAAAATCGAACTTGCACCCCAAAAAACCAAGTCTTTGTCAAGCAAAATCTTGTACAAGCTTAAACGTTTGGAAAAACTTGAACGGGTAGGAGGGAAGATAAGATGAAATTTGACGAACGGGATGGTTCGCGTCGCCATCCCGTTCGCATTCAAAACACCAGCAAAATTACATCATGCTCTACGGCAGCTTTTTCTCAACCCATTTGCCGTTTTCCTTCACTTCCAATTTTTCCGGAATGAGGATGTCGGCGTGTTTGCCATGTGTGCCGGTAAAGCGAAGCTCTTGCCCAACATAGCTCGCATAATCAGGAGCGGATACACCGAGTACATGCACCTTCTTATTCGCGTCCACTAAACCGACGGGCAGACCGCCCGAAGCGCACGCGGCGCCGCAACCTTTGGCGCTGCCATGATCGTTGGTGAGAACTCCCGCAGTCGAATAGCATTTCAGATCGACCAGAGTGCCGGTGACCGTCTCTGGCTTGGCGGCGGCTTTCTCTTGCGCGGACAGCATCACTACAACCGCGAATGCCATCAGTAACACGATAAACAGAACAACGACTGGGCTTTTACGCATAACTGCCTCCTAAAAAGTTAAACAGGTTTTGTTATAACGCCTCCTAAAATTCAGCGCGGGCGCGTTGAATTTTGAGCGTCATTATTATTCAAACGAGATTTCCGTAATCGAAATTCCCGGTTTTTAATAAAAATTCAGTTAAGCGCTATTGGGGGCGTCGATCAACACCCGAGGCCGCGATGCGCCGGAATTTCAAATTCATTGAAAATTCATAAAAAAACTCTTGACTTTTGAAACTTTAGTGTATATATTCAGTATACACAGTATGAACAAAATGGACACTAAAAGGAAACCACTATGCTGATCCACACCACGGATTTTTCCAACGAGCCTTTGCACCGCCAAATTTGCCAGCAGCTTATGGCGAAAATTCTAACCGGCGATCTGCAACAAGGCGTCGCGCTGCAGCCGGCGCATCTATTGGCGCGAGAACAGCGGATCAGTGCAAACACGGTGGAACGCGCTTATCAAGATTTGGCGAATGAAGGCTTGATCACCTACGCGAATGGCGCCGGCGCTTACGTCAACGCGCTTTCAGCCGCGCAAAAGCAAGCGCTCGCCACCCATTGTTTGTTTGGCGATGCGCAGGAAAGCCGGCGTTTGGAAGAAGAATTGAAGATGGCGCAAAAGATTCAAGCGCGGCTGCTGCCCAGCGCGCTCCCGAACCATGCGCGCTTGCAGTTGGCAGCATATGCGGAAGCCTCGCGTCCGCTTGGCGGCGATTACTATGATTGCCTGCCGCTCGACGAGCATCGCTTCGGCCTGGTCATTGCCGATGCCTGCGGCAAGGGCTTGCCGGCAGCGATGTTGATCTGCCAAATTCAGGCCATCATTAAAAACGAAATTTGCCACGGCAGCTCGCTCCGGCAATCCATGCAAAACCTGAATCAATATGTCAAACGCTACAGCTCGGCCAAGCATTTTGTCACGCTGTTTTATGGAATTTTCGATGACCGCACCGGCGTTCTGGAATTTGTCAACGCCGGCCACAATCATCCCATTCTCACCCGCCATAACGGCCAACTGGAATTCTTACAAACCACCGGTCCGGCCCTGGGCGTTCTTGCCGGCGTCGATCATCAAATTCAATCGATCAAAATAAACGGCGGCGACGGCGTGCTTTTTTACACCGACGGCGTGACGGAAACCATGAATCGCCGCCGCGAAGAGTTTGGCGAGCAGCGTTTGCAAAACTTTCTCATCGGCCAACGCCAGTGCAGCGCCGCAGAAATGATTCGTTTGCTCATCGAAGATTTGAATAGCTTCCGGGCTGCGGCTTTTTTGCAGGATGATAGAACGATGATGATGCTGAAAGTGGCGGCGAACGCATAATGAGATTTTGAGAATAACATGCTCTTGAATTTAACCGATCTTTCCTCCGAGTCGCTGCAAAGCCAGATCATCCGCCAAATTCGCGCCGCCGTTCTCGCCGGAGAATTGCCGGCCGGAGAAAGTTTGCCATCGATTCGTGCACTTGCCTCCGAGCAGCGCGTCAGCGTGATCACCGTGCAACGCGCGTATGAAGAGCTGGAGCGTGAAGGCCTGATCCATTCCCGCCGCGGCAAAGGATTTTTTATTTCAGAGCTTGCGGATGACGAAAAAAAATCCATGGCGAAACAACGGTTGTTGGATAACGTCGAGCCGCTCATCGGCGCCGCTTTGTCGGAAGGACTAAGGCCAAAAGACGTCAAGGAAATCGTCGATCTCGTGCTCAAGAAAAATGGCACAACCCCGCCGGCCCGCCTGGCGCATTAAATCTCTTGATTGAAAATGCAAATAAGGAGTAATAAAATGACCAACGCCTTCTCAATTCATAATCTCGTCAAAACCTATCCGGACTTCACGCTCGGCCCGTTGGATCTGAATTTGGCGCCAGGCACGGTGCTCGGCTACGTCGGGCCGAATGGCTCGGGCAAATCGACCACTCTGCATTGCCTCGTCGGTCTCGTCAAGTCCGATGGCGGCGAGATGCGTGTTTTCGATCGTGTCAATGATCCGAACCAGCCCGCATGGAAACTGGACATCGGCTATGTCGGCGACGAGCACGTTTTTTATGAAAACTGGTCCGGCGAAAAAAATCTGAAATTTCTCGCGCAATTTTATCCGAATTGGTCGGATAAGCTCGTTGCCGATTTAGCCAAACGCTTCAATTTGTCATTGACCAAGCCGGCCAAAGAACTCTCCGGCGGCAACCGTGTCAAGCTGGCTTTGATCGCCGCGCTCGCGCATTCGCCAAAACTTTTGCTGCTCGACGAGCCCACTTCCGGTTTGGATCCGGTCGTCCGCGCCGAAGTGCTTGACGTGCTGTTTGAAGTTTTGGAAGATGGGGAGCGCGCTATTTTCTACTCCACCCACATTCTGTCAGACATCAGCCGGCTGGCCGACGAGCTGGCTTTTCTCGATAACGGTCAAATCAAGCTGCGCGCAGCAAAGGAAGATCTGGCCGAGCAATGGCGCAAAATCTCGTTCCGGTTTTCAGGCAACAACTTCAAGCTCGAGGCGACGGCGAGCCACAAGCACGAGGGCATGGATCATCAAGTCATCAGCTTCAACCATGAGGTGACGCTGCGGCAGCTTGGCGAGATGGGCGCGGAAAATGTGCAGGCACATCGTTTGGGTATTGATGAAATCGCCGTGCAAATTCTCAAAGGAAGCAGCGCAGACCTCTTGTCTGCAAATTAGCCGTGAGATGAAAATGTGGAAAATACTTGAAACCGAAATTCGGTATCATAAAAACACCATAACGGCAACCTACGCCGCCGGTGTCATATTTTTGATTGCTGCGGTTTTTTCGGGCCTGTTGAAACGAATGGATTCGCCGATGGCAACGTGGAGTTTGATGTCGGTTGTCACCAGCGGCTATATTTTTTTGTTGATCCACATTGGCAGTTACGACGAAAAAGAAAAGCGGGAACGACTGCATGCGTTGCTGCCGGTACCGCGCCGGAAGCTCGGCATCGCGCGTATGGCTTTATTGCTTCTCTTGCTGGCCGGCTTTAATATTATTTGGTTTATCGGAGTAATGGCGGCAGGCAAGGGCCTCGAGCTCTCGTATCTATATTACATGTTTTCATCCAATGCGTTCTTTTGGCTGATTGTCGTGCTCATTGCCATTTTTCTGGATCTGGGGCATTTCGGCAAAAAAAACTATCGGCGGATATTTGCCAGCTTGTGGGCTTTGCTTGTAGTATTGATTATATGGCTAACTCTGGCAGGCAAGATTATCCCCGTTCTCGAATATATTTTTTTGCCTTACACGACGCCCGCGGGTGCGGCGGTTTTTGTCTTAATGGCTGCCGGCCTATTTTACCTGGATGTGGTCATCTATACGCGCCGCAAATCATACCTGAAATAAGGAGGAAAAATGTGGCACATTCTCAAAACCGAGCTTGACTACACCAAAGAGGGCTTGCTGTTCGCTTATGCGATTACTTTGCTCTTTTTTTGTGCGGCGTTGTACTGGGAGAGTTGGAATATATTTAGTTTTATGGCGAACACGACGATAACTTATTTTATCGCGATGGCCATTCTTGGCAGCGAAGCTGATGGTGAGAAGAGAACGCGTTTGCTCGCCGGCCTACCCATAACGCCGCATCAGCTTGCGATGGTCGATTTGGTGTATGTGACGCTGTTTCAGCTTGGAATGGTTGTATTCTGGATCGGCTTGCTGCTATTCAAGCCTGAGGAGGCGATACCCAGAACGTTTTGGGGCATGCTTTCGCAGAACGGTCTTGTGCTCAGCGTCATTACTATTTTCATCATTCATACGCATCTGGGTTTTTATGGCGCGAAAAAATACACTCGCCTCAATTACGGCATTTTGTTGGCGCTCGCTTTGCTGGTGGTTGGCCTTGTCTATTTCGGACATATCAACGCCGTGGCAAGATTCCTGTGGCGTCATTTTATGTCCGTTTCGGGAGCGCTGATCAGCACGTTTTTGTGGCTGGGCCTGTCGTATCTGAGCGTGATTATTTTTGTTCGTCGCAAGTCGTATCTCGAATAGTTGGTAGAGAAAATTTGCACAACTTATTGGCTCAAACTAACGTAAGTATTATATGAAAACGCGGATTAACAAATCACTTCAGCGTTAAGGCGCTCGCTAAGTTGGGTATGTCTATTTAAGGAAAATTGAGCATGCAAATGCGATCCATAAAGGTGCAGCTCGCCGACCAGCCGCGTTTTCAAGTTTTTCCGGAAGCAGAAAACAAATTTTTCTACAAAGTCGTCGATGCGCAGCTCACCTTTCTGCGGGATAGCAACGGCAATTTCACCAGCTTGATCTTGCATCAAAGCGGGCAAGACCAGACGGCGAAGAAGATCAAGTAAAAGGTATAATTCATGAATCAACCTCTCCTTGAAGTTAATGCGATTGAGAAAGAATTTGAAAGCGTCAAAGCCGTTGACCGGCTTTCATTCCACGTGCAGGCAGGAGAAATTTTTGCGTTGTTGGGGCCGAACGGCGCCGGCAAAACAACCGTGGTGCGCATGTTATTGCGCATTCTCCATCCCGATCGTGGAACAATACGCTATTGCATAAACGGAACCTCGAAAGAGAAAGCGCTGCCGGAAGAGATCGGCTATCTCCCCGAAGAGCGTGGGCTGTATCGGGAAATCTCCGTATACAAAAATTTGACCTACATGGGCATCCTGCGCGGCATGCAGCGTGATGAGGCCGGACGCGCCGCCGATGAGTGGTTGGCGCGGCTGGAATTGCATGAGCGCAAGAATGAGAAGCTCGATCAGCTCTCAAAGGGGAATCAGCAGAAAGTCCAATTCATCGCCTCGATCCTGCACCGGCCGAAGTTTGCCATTCTCGATGAGCCGTTCTCCGGCCTCGATCCGGTGAATCAGGAATTCTTTCTCGATATTATTCGGGAGCTGCGGTCGTCCGGCATGACCATTCTCCTGAGCGCGCATCAAATGGATCTCGTGCAGAGATTGGCAGACCGCGTTCTCCTCGTAAATCGCGGCCGCGCCGTTCTCGAAGGAACCATCGCCCAGGTGCGAGCTTCCTCCGCAGCGTTCAAGAAGGTGGTGCTGAAAGTTGAGGGAGCAACCGACGGCGCGCAATTCGAGCGTTTCGACGGCGTCGATCATTTCGAGTCACTTGCAGATGGGGAGTTTGCATTTTCATTGCGGCAGGGAACCTCGATGAGCAGTTTCCTTGCTGCGGCAGCAGCACATCTGAACATCAGTGACATCCGTTCGCAAGAGCCTTCGTTGCACGAAATTTTCCTGCACGCTATCAACAATGGGCGCCGGCAGAATTAGTTTCTGTCAATTTAATTTTAACAATGGAGGAGCGCATGAAATCACGCTCGCTTGTGTTCGAAATTGCAAGATGGGAATTTCACCGCTGGTTCAAATGGAAGGATCAGATCGTGACGCTGGCGATCTCTCTCGCGCTGGGGCTGGCGATCTGGGGAGGGATGGCGTTATTGAAGGCGGACGGCGCTCCCGTCAAGCTTTCCGTCATCGGGCAGGATATTCTTCCATTCAAGATTCCGGCCAATAGCCGGATCGAATTGCAAGCCGCCGAGTTGAAGGACGAAGAGCGGCTGCGGGAGCTTGTGGGTCGCGGCGAAATCGACGGCTTGCTCATCATCAAAAGCGTGGATGAAGTGGAATTGCTGGTCTACAAGGAACCTTTCTGGAAAAATGAAATCGAGCAGTGTTTGACCGAAGCCAGGACACAGTTGAAGATTCAAGAGCTTCAATTACCTCCCTCGCATCTTGCCGACGCTCTGCGGCCGACAAGGCTTGCGGTCGCGTTTCACACCGGAGGCCATAGGCCGGCGAGCCTCGCAGAAAAAATCACCGCAGGATTGGTCATCGGCGTCATGCTTTTTGGAATCTTTACCGGTGCGGCATATCAGTTCGTCACGATCACCGGAGAGAAACAGCTTCGGGTA
>JBOHQZ010000338.1:0-7027 GCA_050732275.1 bacterium | reverse complement strand
GCCATTCATCGGGGGTTGCAAACCGCTCGCTGGCCGGCGCGATTGCAGATCGTCCAACAGCAACCCACCATCATCGTCGACGCTGCGCACAACGCGGATGGCATGCGCGTGTTGGTGCGCCATCTCGCCGAGACCTTCTCTTGGAAGCGTTTGTTAGTGGTGATGGGTTTGCTCGAAGACAAAGCGCTGCCGCCGGTTTTAAAAGCTTGGAAAAATCTCCGGCCTCATTTTATTTTTGCCACTCCGCCGTCGGAGCGGGCGCGGCCCGCTGCACAATTGGCAAAGGCGGCAAAGGCGTTAGGCTTTGCCGCTGAAGCCGTCGATTCTCCCGTCGAGGCTTTCGCTCGCGCCCGCGCCGATTGCGGTGACGGTGATCTGCTGTGCGTCACCGGCTCGCATTATCTGATCGGCGAATTGATGAAAGAGAATTTATTGCCAATGCCGTATCAGTGAGTCCAAGTTTTGCAAAAAAGCCAAGAAACCAACGGATGAATTAAGACCAACGGATATTTTTATCCGTTAGTGCAAGTCTTTATAATTTGTGGCTCCCGTTCCCCGAAATCATCCTGCCTCACTATGTCTGTTCTCTCGCCAACTTCTTCTGCCAAAAAAGCGCAAACAGTGCCGTTAAAACGATGGCGATAATCGCGCCGGGGAGCGCCGCGGGAATGGGCTGGGCAATGCCTTGTTTCACCTCGCCGAGCAGGATCATGACGCCCACGGCGAAGGGGACGAGCGTAAGATTGAAACGCAAGACGAAGATATAAGCCGACAACATAAACACGCCCATGAGCAGACCCGACATTAACCAGACGGGAAGCGCCTCCACCGATTTGGCGCCGGCTAAAATAATCCCCAGCAAGATGACAAGCCCGGAGAACAACCATCTCTTCCGGGTCCAGCCGTTGGTGAAACGATCCACCGCTGCAACAACAAGCAGGAGCAGCGCCGTCTGCATGATAAACCGCCCGATAGGGTCGAGGCCGGCGTCCAACAGCGGTATATAATTGCCGGCGGCATCATATCGTGCCCATTGCGGCTGCAGCGAAGGCGTCAGGAAATCTGCCAGCGCCAAAAGGCCCACGAGCGAGAATCCCAAGGCGAATCCCCAACTGAGCGCCTTGGCCGTTTCGATCTGGGCTTGCGGTTTTTTCCAGCTTTGCGCCAGCCCGATGACAAGCGCGAATGCCACCGAGGTGAGCAGCGCCGCAATAACGCCGGAACCTGCAAAGATCAGCGTTTGGAGCTTGAACGGCTGGTCGGTGAGAAACTGCGCCATCAGGCTTGGCCAGCCGTTGATGAAGCCGATGAGGTTCAGGCCAAAAAGCAAAGCCCAAAAACTCCAGAAAGTACGCGCTGAGAAATTCTTGCGGCTCCAACTGACGATGGCGCCGATCGCGCCGGCGATGATCAACAAAACGACCACGATGGTGCAGGAAATGCCGATGATACGCGGCAGATTTCTCCGATTGCGTTCTTGCCGTGACCATTCTTCCGGAACGTGGATGTAGCGATAAGTATCCACGACCTGATTTCCAGCGATTTGCACGGCGAGACGCGCCTCACCCTGTTCGAGGGAATAATTCAGCGTGTCGGAAAATTCGAAGGTCCAATCTTGCCGGGCCGGGCGCTTGGCGGCAACGGCTGAGATCTCTTTAAGTGAGGCGGGATCGAGCTGATATTTTTCTTTGAGAACCGCATGCGCGATCTCGCGGGCCGCCTCGACGGACAAGCTGTCGCCGGGCCGCGCCTCCGGCAGTTGCTGGCGAACCCTGAAGACGCTGCCGTCGCCGGCAATGAAAACTTGATGCTCTTCGGCGCGCTCGGCGACATCACCTTCAAATCTGGCGAAACGGATCTTCCAATGTGGCGGCGCCATATAGTGACCGAGCAACTTGCGGTAATTTTCCTTGCCGCCATTTTGCCAGACGAACCGATCATTCTCATTGGGTTGCGCCTGCACGGAGCTTAAATCGCGCCAGGGTGCAAGAATCTCGATATCGCGCTCGGTCAAAGTCCGGCGGGCCAACATTTCGGCTTCGCTCCTCGAGGTGTTGAGCGGAGGCGCGTCGGTCTCAAAATTCGTCGCCACGCCCCAAATCACCAAACCCACCAACCCTCCAATGAGAAGAACGCGAGCAGTGGTTGCTGTGATGGCGGAAGGCTCCGCAGCTTCCGTGACAGCCGGTTCGGGTTCTGCTTTTGCCGGTGGAGCCCAGGCGCGGTTATAAAATTCTTCATTAGCTTCAGTCCACCGCCCGGCGCGCCATCGCGCTATGACAACGACCCAAAGTGGTATGAGCGCCAGCAGCACAACCAATATGCGATCGATCCAGATGCCGGGAGTTGAAGACACGAACAGCGGCAGCGCGATCCAGACCACGTCGAAAGCGAAGTGCAAAACCACGCCCGGCAGCAGGCCCCAATAGATGTAAATCAGCCCAAAACCCAACGAGGGAATGATCAGCTCGACTACACGCGCGTAAGCCGGTTGTGTGGCATAGCCGGCGTGGCCGGCGCCGAAAATGAGCGCTTGCAGAATCATGGCGCCAACGATGAAGGCGCGGCGTTGGCCGAATTTTTCGCCGATGAGCGCAGCGCCGGCAATCGGAACGGCGCGAAACAGGCTCTCTTCCCAAAATCCGGCCTGGGCTGAAATCGCGATGGAGCTTAGCCACGGAAAGTAGGTCGCCAGCACATCAGGATTGACCAGCGTATCAGACGGCGTCCACCAGCCCAGCCACTTGGTGGCAAAAAAATAGAGCGCAACATCATACGCAAAAAAAAGCCCGACCAACAAATATCCGCCCACGGTCAGCCCCAGCACCGGCCTGGAAGTAGCGACTTCAGTTGACCACAGCCGCCAGAGCTGAAGCTGATGCGGAAAAGCCCGGCGCGAGAGGCTCTCGGCGGCCATGAATGACGCGACGAGCAGCAGGCCCAAGCCGACGAATTGCCCAAGCAACAGCACAATTTGCTGCAGCACAAACCCTTGCGACGAAAGCGCGGTGTCGTAATTCATCCAAAGCAGCGGCCATTGGTTAATGCCTGCCAAAAGCTGAAGAAAAGAAATAAACAGCCCCCAGAACAGCGGTTGGCGCCAAATAACCCAGCGCTGACGCAACAAGAAAAACAGCCCGATGCCGCAGCCGCCGATGATATACAGCAAGACCAGGGCCGCAGAGGCGCCGAAGCTGATGGCGTCGTTGGCCGAGCGCATTTCCTGGTAACGCCGCGAAAATGCTTCGGGGACTTTGACGAAATGCGTCAGCTCGGCAAGCTTGTCACCGCCCACGACCAAACGCAGGCGATAACGGCCGTCGCCGATTTTGCGATCAGGCCGCTCATAAACAAAAGTATGATCGACGCGGCCGCCGGAGCGTGTTTCTTGCGATTTTTCCGCCAACCGGTATTGGTCCAAATCGATCTGCCAATTTTGAGCGGCGCTTTCCGCAATAAACCGCGCCGAATCCGCCGCCAGCTCTGCCCCACGTTCTTTCTCCGGAAGTTTTTGCACGAAGCCATACACCTCGCCTTTGGGCGTGAAGCGAACGAGCACCTCGTGCGTTTCTCCCTCTTTGAAATGGCGCACGTTCCAGGTGTATGGAGAATAAAGATTCTCTTGGAGCATTTGGCGAAACGCGGCCTTGCCGCCGGCTTCAAGCTCGACGAAATTTTGCGTTTCCTGATCCAATTTAAACGAGGCCGCCTGCTCGAATCCCTCCGGCTTCCAATTATATTGCGCCGCCAATCGTCTTGCGGCGTCAAGAGCATTCTGCCGATCCATTTGCAGATCGAGCGAGACAATGGGGAAGGCTTCTGGAAAAAAGCGGTAGGCGAAGATCATGGCGCCGATCGACACCAGGCTCAGCACCAACCAGAAAATCGGCTTTCGGAACATGTTTCCTCCTCTCCAAAAAATTCTGATTCTTACGTTTTACGTATTAATCTGTTAAGAGTGAGATATGCTTTTTCACCAAAAAAATTAACCGCCAATTACCGCAAAGGAGCACGAATATCTTTTTATTCGCGTTAATTAGTGTGCATTCGCGGTTAAAAAGACTGGGCACCTGCTTGATTTCGACCTGCGGCCGCAGGCTTGCCTGATAATTTGACATAGGCCATAAGGTTCACAAAGTCAGAATAAAATTCAGAAAGGTGCTTTGATTTTTTCGGCGACACTCGGTGACTTCGGCGAGTTTCGGTGGAAAAGCTGTTTTCGCCGATTGACGCCGAGAACACTGAGTTTCGCCGAGAATTCTTCTGCTGCCCTGCCGCGGCGGGATGCGTTTTTCTTTTTGGTTTCGGGTCGTCCAGTTCTTACGCCTTACGTATTTACGTTTTATAATGCGGCATCACTTTCTCCGCAAAAGTGCGTAGCGATTCCATAATCAGCTCGTGCGGCACCGTTCCCATCTGCATGACGAGAATCAGCTCATCGACGCCGGCGTCGGCGAAGCGTTGCACCGATTCGCGCGCGCAAGCCGGATCACCGATGATCATGGCCATTTCGCTGCCGGGCGCGTTGCGCTGCGCCCTGGCTTGCTGCAAATCATCATCGGAAAGAAATTCACGCGGCACGCTCAGCTTGCCAACCGGTCGGGCGCCGCTGAAATAATAGCGCGACAAGCTTTCCAGAAAAAAGCGGGCGCCGCGCAGGCCGTAGCGGCAGGCGTTGAGATCATCATCGAGCACGAGGGTTGCCGGCGTGCAAGCGAGGTGATTATTGATTTGGTAATTCGTTGGCGCCGCGTTGGCAATCGCCTGGCGATATTGCATAACCTTGTCCGTCAAATAATCATCACTGCCAAACGCAAAATTCAGCGCGCCCAAGCCGAGCTTGCCAACCGCCGCGGCAGACTCAGGCCGCGAGCAGGCTGCAAAGATGGGCGGATGCGGCGATTGCACCGGCTTCGGAATGACCTGCGTCGGCGGAATTTTAAAAAACCGCCCCTCGTAGCTAAATACTTCTTTGGCCCACATCATGGGTATCATTTCAAGAGCTTCGCGCCACTCGTCGTGCAAAGTGGAGAGATTGCATTCAAACGCTTGCTGTTCGACGAGCGAGGCAGATTTGCCCGTTCCCCAATTCACGCGGCCGTTGGAAAGAATGTCGAGCGTGGCAATGCGCTCCGCGATGCGAATGGGATGGTTGTAGCGATGGGGCAGTAGCGTCACGCCGTGGCCGAGGCGAATATTTTTGGTGCGCGCTGCCACGAATGAGAGAAAAATTTCCGGCGCCGAGGAGTGGGAATATTCAAAGAGCGCATGATGCTCGACGGCCCACACGCAATGGTAACCGAGAGCATCCGCATAAACGGCTTGCTTGAGGCAATCGTGGAAAAGTTTCGCTTCCGAGACGCGGGTCGGCTCCGAGATTTGCATTTCGTAGAAGATCGAGAATTTCATAATGAACACGAATGGCCGCGAAAAATTTTATTCGCGTTGATTAGCGCATATTCGCGGTTAACTTTTTAGCTGTGACTTGTCCATATTCTGTGCAAGACGCCGGGCCAGCCAGCCGCGTAGGCCCGGGCGTGTGGTGTTCGTGCGAAAATTTGTTATCAGCGTATTGAGAAACATCGCGCCGGCAGGCTCGCCTTCAAAGTGAATTTTGCCGGTGATTTGCGCGGCGGTAAAATCGGCGCGGCCGGCGAGAAGATCGAGCAGGACGGAAGCAGATAGCCGGGCCACGGCAGTTGGCGGACGGGGAATGTTTTTATTAATTGACAATCGACCGTGAGTGATCGAACAACCAAAATCTCCGCCGGTAGGGCCGGCCAAAGCCAGATGAATGCGCGCGGAAACTTGTTGCTGTGCCGGGGAGGGCCGCTGGAAACGCGCAACCCAGCCGGCGATGCGAAAGAAGCGCGCCAAACGAGGGTCTAATCGTTTTGGCACAACCTCTACGTATTTTTTGATCACCTCGGCGGCAGTGGGGCAGCGCGGCTGCCATCCTAGTTCTTGCCGCGCCTTCGCGCTGGAGATGATCATTTCTCCTTTTGCTTCTTTCAGCCAGACAGGATCCATGGCCCGGCCAACGCCGAGCCTGGCTAAAAAAATCGACATGTATATGATTGGTAGCAGAATCCAGCTTGGCACTCGCAGCAACCGCAAGCCGCCGATTCGAGCCAGCTCAGCGGCGGGCAGTGAATCATCTGCCGCTAGGTTGAAGGCGCCGTGCGCTTTGCGCACTTCGCGCCCCTTGGATCGAATCGCGAGGATGATCGCCTCGGCAACGTCTTCATCCCAAACGATTGGAATTGGCGTATCGCCGCGGTCCACGATTCGGCGCTGGCGCAAAGTTTGGCCAAAGGGATGCTCCATATAGACGCCCAATAAAATCGCGGGACGAAGCCGCGTTACGACAATGTTGGGATGCTCCTGCTCAAATTCGTCGAGAAACTCTTCGAGGCGGAACTTGGCGGCGGCATACGGCATGGAATCATGGCAGCGTCGCGGCGTCGTTTCGACAATGGGCACCGGATGGCCCGGCATTGTGCCATAAGCAGCAATCGAAGAGGCATAAACAATATGCTGCACGCGAGCCACAGCCGCGGCGCGAAAAACGTTTTTGCTGCCTTCGATATTGATGGCGTCAAATTCCGCCCGCGGCAGATAGCTTGTTACCACAAAAGCGAGATGAACGAGAACTTCACAATCTTGCAAGTAGTTAACGAATTTGCCGTCACGTATATCCGCGCGGATGATGCGCATTTTGGCGCCGGCCACCACGGGCGGGCGCAGATCGATCGTAACCACTTCCTTTATGGTTTTGTCGGCAATCAAACGCCGGAGCACCAATGTACCAAGCTGCCCGGAGCCGCCGGTGACGGCGATTTTCATGGTTAAAGGCTTATTCGAGTGAACGCGGAGTGCAAAACCTACGGTCGCAGACTTCAATTTTGCAATAACAATTCTCGCCGCCCAATATGCACAAATTTCGTTGGAAAGTCAAGGGGCAAGGAGAAAAAGGCAATGAGAACGGAAAGCGGGCGGGAATTTCCGCCTGTTTTCTTGTCTATAA
>JBOHQZ010000337.1:0-7072 GCA_050732275.1 bacterium | reverse complement strand
AGACCGAATACGGTATATCCCCGGCACCGGCCTCGGGCTGAAAATCTGCAAAGAAATCATCGAAAAACACGACGGCGAGATTAAAGTGACGAAAAGCGTGCCGCTTTCGCGCAATCCCGTCAAAGTAAACGAATATCAGGATTACGAGACGACGTTCCGGCTGACTTTGCCAAAACTTCGAAAGGAGTCATAAAGACATGACGAAAATTCTTTTTGTGGAAGATGAGCCGTGGGGGGTAAACGCCTATTTCAGCCATTTGGCGCGTCACGATTGCCAATGCGTTTTGGCGAAAGATTTCGACGAGGCTATGGCGAAATTGCGAGCGGACCAATATGACGTGTTGTCACTCGACATTATGTTCTCGCCCGGTGAAAAAAATTTGAGCAACGTCGAGCCGCGCTCGGCAGGATTGCGCTTGCTGGAATTGATTCGTCGTGGGGAGATTCCGAACTGTGACCCCAACCTCAAAATCATCGTGCTGACCGCCGTGCTCAACAAACAAGTTGAAGAAAAAATCAAAACCCTCGGTGTGGCGGCCTATTTGAAAAAACCGATAGCATTCAAGAAAGTTATTGATACCTTAAAAAGCATGCGTCAACGCGCTTATTAAGAACATAAACCTTTTGGTGAAAATAATGAAGTACGAAAATCCTTTTATCTATAAACGCCCGCTCTATCCAGGCCGCGATGAGCTGGTCATGATCGAACGGCGGACACTTTTGGAAAAGACCATGACCGGCTTGGAGTTTGGGCACTGGTTTGCCATTTCCTGTGGCAAGAAAACCGGCAAAACCAGTTTCTTGTTGCGTTTGATCGGCGAATGCAAAAAGCGCCACCCGGATTACCATTTTATCGTGATCAATCTCGAGGAATTGCCGAAATTCAGCCAAGTCAAATTGAACAAGCTGCTCTTGCAAAAGGTGAACGAGCTTCTATCACAAAAGCCCGCTCCCCTGCCGCTGCACGACTCGATGCCATTGGATGCGCAGGAATTTAAACGCTTGCTAACCAACCTTGCCGAAAGATTCGACGAAAACAGCAAAATCATTTTTGTTCTCGACAGTTTTGAGACCGTGCCCCGCACGTTTGCCAAGGAAACATTGCAAGGCTTGATCAACTTGTACCAGCCGCCGGCAACCTGCACGCCGCTGGCGAAATTTCAGTTCATCGTGGCCGGCTCGCTGACCTTGAATGATTTGCTGCTGAAAAAAGATCGTTCTTTTTCCGAATATGCCATGAAGGTCTTCGTAGATGACTTTCGACTCGAAGACATCGCGGATATGCTGAATCGTGTCAGTGCTCGATTGAATATTCCCTGTCAAGCCGGCTTTGCACGCTTGCTCTACGAAGCCACCGGCGGCATGGGTTATCTGGTGCAGAAAATTTGCTATCGCATTCTTGAAACCGCTTCGATCAAAAATGAAACGCCGGAGCTCAGCCTGAAAAACGGCGACGAAGCTATTTTCAGCATCATTTGCGAAGGAGAGACCAACGTCGAGATGATCATCCGCCAGATCGAAAAGGACAATAATCTTGTTGAAAGCCTGGTGCGCACGCTGCGAGCCGGCGCCATCAAGTCCTCCAAATTCGATCATCATCTGAAAGGTCTCGTCTCGCTCGGCGCGCTGACCGAGCGCAACGGCGCTTACCGCATTCGCAACGCCATCTACAAAACCATTTTTCAGGATTATTTTACCACCGAGCGTTTGGCCGATTTGTATCTTTCGCAAAAAAAATATTATCGGGCGAAAGAATTGTTTCTCGAAGCCTTGGCGAAACAAAGCGATGCCCAAAATGTCCTGGAGAAGCTTTTGTTAAAAGGCAAAACCCTGGGCGCAACGGTCAACCAGAAAAACGCCAAACGCAACATTTTGCAGATTTTTATGAAAACCGTCGACGGCGCCCAGAACTGCTCGCTGATGATGCTCGAGGCCAATCGCCGAACGCTTAAAATTGTCGAAGCCATCGGACTTGATTCCAAAGACATAAACGCCTTTGAATTAAAAAATGGCGAAGGCGTTGCGGGTTGTGTGGCGCAAACCGGCCGCACGCGCGTAATTCGCAATGTCACCGACGAAGTCGAGTGTCCGGAATTCGTCGATCGCGAATTCGCCATTAGGCTGAACATCGGCGCTATGGTCTCTCTGCCTTTGCAGATCGCCGATCAGGTGATCGGCGTCATTAATTTATGCCTGAGCAAGCCGCACGAATTTACCCACAGCGAAGTCAAGATGTTGGAAATTCTGGCGGCGCAAGCCTCGATCGTGCTGCAGAATATGCCGCTCTATCATAGCATTGAGCGGCATCAAGATTACCTGGAAATCTTACAACATATCACGCAAGATTTGGCCAATTATTTGGACACAGAAATCATTTTTGAAAAAATTCTTGGCGCCGTAGCAAAAATTGCCGGCACGGAAAAAAACTATATCATTTACAGAATGGCTGCCAATGATCCCTGGCAATTTCGGTTCGCCGGCACTTTGCCGAAGAATGGCAAGCTGAAACTTCCGGCTCTCATCAATCATGAAGGCATTGCCAGTTTTGTTCTCGAAACCGGCGAGCCATACTTTGCCGTTGACGTCCGTCAAGACGAGCATTATTTCCAGATTTGGGACGACATTCGCTCCGAGCTGGCAGTGCCGTTGCTGATTGATAACGAAGTCAACGGTTGCCTGGTGATAGCGAGCCAAGCGCAAGCGGCGTTTTCGGAAGTGCAACGGAAATTGATCTCCATGTTGGCTGATTTCGTTGGTCTTGCCATCAAGAATCATCGCCTTTATGGTGTTGCAGAAAAAAATGCTCAACAGGTGATCACCTCGAAAGGCATCGGCGAAGCCATCAGCCACGAAAAAGCGTTGCAGGAGATTCTCTATTTGATTGCGAATGAATGCCTCAACGTCATCGGTTACCCCAACAAAAGTGCAGTGATTTTGCTTCGCGACAAAGAGCGCGACAAGCTCATGGTTCAAGCTGTGCATGGTGAGGCTATTGGCCAAAACTATGTTGGCAAGCCGGCGCCCGAAAAAAGCCTGGCGTTCTGGGTGCTCAGGCAGGGCAAGCCCGGTATTGTGACGAATATGCAACGCGAGCCGGAATATCGAGGCCTGAACTCAACCATCCGCTCCGAAATCGCTGCGCCGCTGATTTTTGGCGAGGAAGTCATCGGCGTCATTGACGCACAAAGCACGATGCCGGATGATTTTGACCTGCCGGATCAAGAGTCTTTGGCCGCGCTCGCCCGCAGTGCGGCCATCGCCATCGCCAATGCGCGCCTGCGGGACGATCTCAAGAAGACGCAAATCGATCTGGCCAAAGCTTTAGAAGCTGCTGCCATCGAAGAAGCGGTTGCCGGCCTGACGCACGATATCAAGAATTTTTCTTCTATGATCGCCAGTGAGACGCAGTGGCTCGAAAAGCTTGACCGCGATGATCGGCTCGACTTTGCCGAAGTGAAAAAATCGATGAAAGAGATCAACTCCTACGTGGAAAAAATCGAGGACTTCACCGGCAATTTGAAAAGACGAGCTTACAAGCTTCCGCCGCAAACAAGCTGGTTTACGCTTCATATCGTTATTGAAGAAGCGGTGCGGTTGATCAGCAACAAAGCCTCAAGAAGCGGCGTGAAAATACAAAAAATTCATAGTGATTTCGATATTCAGTTGCGTGGCGATTCGGGCCTGCTGGTGCGGGCGTTTTTCAATATCATGACCAATGCCATCGATGCCATGCCAGATGGCGGCATTTTGAAAATTAGCGCGCAACACGATCACAAGCAAGTTCAAATCGATTTCTCCGATACCGGAACGGGCATTTCCGAACAAGATTTGGGCCGCGTGTTCAACCCATTTTTTTCGACGAAAGAAAAAGGTTACGGCTTGGGCCTGGCCATTACCAAGCGCATCATTGAGACCGACCATCGCGGCAAGCTTTTTCTCCGGAGCAAAGCAGGTGAAGGAACAATCGCTGAAGTGTGGCTTCCGCTCCATTCAGACGTGCATCGGAAAAGCAAAGTCGATGATCGAATTGGGAACATTTTGGTGGTTAATGACAATACGGCCGTGCTTGACAAAATCACGCAAGTGCTGGACAACGCCGGCTATCACGTAACCAGCACCGAGTGCGGTGAAGTTGCCGTTGGCTTTTGCCAGGAACAGCCGTTTGATGCCATCGTCATCGACTATCATTTGAACAAAGATCGCAGCGCCACACAGACGGCCGGCGACTTTATTCCGGAATTGAAGAAGCTCGCCCCGGCAACGCCGATTATTCTCGCATCCGCTTCGCTGGGTCATTCGACTGTTCCCGAGATGCAATATGATTTTTTTCTCGAAATCAATCACGCCTTTTGGAACGAAATTATCGAGCTTATCAGCAAGCTGCTACAGAAGCGGCCCGCGCCTCGGTGGAATTGACAGCTCAATGAAAGGAATTGTGTGATGTCTGCAAAGATTCTCATCGTTGACGACGAACAAGGCATTCGTGAACAAATCACGAGATGGCTGAATTACGAAGGTTATAAGACCGAGCAAGCGGCCAATGCCAAAGAAGCACTGGCATTGATTCGGAAGATGAATTTCAACGTTGCCCTGCTGGACTTGAAACTGCCGGATATGGACGGATTTGCCTTGCTGGAGAAATTGCACCAAGAATATCCGGATATTTGCGTCATCATTCTGACCGGTTTCGGCGACGAAGACTCGCCGGCCAAAGCGCGAGCCGCCGGCGCCTTTGACTTTTTTGCCAAGCCGATTCATTTTGAAAGCCTCATCCATCGCATCGACACCGCGATCAATCAGTTCAGAGCGGAACGAGAAAATTACTATAAACGCGAAGAAGAAAAACGGCAATTCCAATTCGAAAACATCGTCGGCCAAAGCGAGGCGATGCAGCGAGTGCTCGATTTGATTCAAAAGATCGCCGCGACCGAAGAGACAATTCTCATTCAAGGAGAAAGCGGGACTGGGAAGGAACTCGTGGCGGGTGCCATCCACTACAACAGTTTACGCCGGCAAAATCCGCTCATTATCGCTGATTGCGCCGGCTTATCCGAGACGCTGGCAGAAAGTGAGCTTTTCGGGCATGAAAAGGGTGCGTTTACCGGTGCGTATGCAAGAAAAATCGGCAAATTTGAAAGAGCGCACCAAACTACTCTTTTGGTGGATGAAATCGGAGAGCTTTCGCCGCACCTGCAGCTCAAGTTTTTGCGATTTCTGCAGGAGAAGATTTTCGAGCGCTTGGGCGGCGCCGAGCATATCGAAGTGGATGTCCATATCATTGCAGCTACCAATGCTAATTTGCCGGAAGCCGTCAACCAAAACCGCTTTCGGCAAGACCTCTTTCATCGCTTAAATCGCGTTGTGATCACCGTTCCGCCGTTGCGAGAACGTCGCGCCGACATCCCGCTTTTGGTCAGTCACTTCATTAAAAAATACAATCGGCGTAATGCAAAAAACATCAAAGATATTTCCAAGCCGGCATTGGAGTTGCTCGAAAAGTACCATTTTCCAGGCAACGTCCGCGAGTTAGAAAACATCATCGCCAGCGCAATTCTCTTGGAGGATGGCGAAGTCATCAAGCCGGAAACCATTCGCATGCGGCTGGTTCAGCCGACAGCCAATCTTCAATCCGATTATCGGAATTTGGATTACAGAGAAGCCAAACGTATTTTCGAGAAAGCCTATCTCACACAATTGCTCGAGCAAGCGGGCGGAAACATCAGTAAAGCCGCCAGGATGGCGCAATTGGATCGCACTCATTTGCGAAACAAAATGAAAGAGTTGGGCATGAGCGCCCGAGATAATGGCGATAGCATCGAATGAGAGTTTGAATTGAAGCCACTACTCAAAGTAATTCAGTATTCCCACCTCAAAAAATTTACCTCCGAGTAACGCTTGGGTGGAATAATTCCCACCACCATTGGGTTTTATCCTTCTAAATCTGTTTTACATGCACAGCCGTACATATATAGAAGCGCCAATTTCTCGCGAAAAATAACCCGTGAAACGTAATTTGTAAAGCGTAATGTCTCTCGTTAAAATCGTTCGCACCAACCATCAAGCCCCTTTTGTGCCGCTACACGGCCTCGATGCGCTGTGGTTTCAAGTCGGTGGCACGGTTTGCAATTTGTGGTGTACGCATTGCTTCATCAGTTGCAGCCCGAAGAATCACACCTTCGAATTCATGTCGCGCGCGCAAGTGCGAAAGTATCTTGAAGAGTCGGTAAAATACGGCGTCAAAGAATATTATTTCACCGGCGGCGAGGCGTTCATGAATCGCGACATGCTCGACATTCTCGCCGATACGTTGCAATACGGCCCGGCGAGTGTGCTTTCCAATGGCATTCTCATCTCGCCGCGAGTCGCAAAACGATTGCGCGAAATCGAAGACGCAAGCCTTTACTCATTAGAATTACGCATCAGTCTTGACGGTTTCACCGAATTTACGAATGATACCATTCGCGGCGAGGGTAGTTTTCGCAAAGCTATTGTCGGTGTGAAAAATCTTGTGGAAGAAGGCTTCCTCCCTATCATCACGTGCATGCAAAGCTGGGACGACAGCGACAATGAAATGGTGTTGGAAGGCTTCAAGGAAATGCTGCGCGGCATTGGTTACACGCGCCCGCGTTTGAAAATCATTCCGCCGCTGCGCATCGGACGTGAAGAGACGCGCTATCGCGGCTACACCGAGGGCGAATATATCACCAAAGAAATGATGGCAGGTTATGACGACCGCCAGCTTCTCTGTACCACGAGCCGCATCGTCACGGATCGCGGCGTTTATGTGTGCCCGATTCTCATCGAGAAAACTGATGCCAAACTCGGCGCCACACTCGAAGAATCCTTCGTGCCGTATGCGTTGCGCCATCAAGCCTGCTATTCGTGCTATCTCGCGGGCGCCATTTGCAGCAACTTTGCGCCGGCTAGAGACGAACAGTAAAAGCGTGTAACTTGCAACGAAAAGGCTACGCCCGTAGGGGGAACGGCAACGAAAAAATAATTGAATTAGGACACGGAAAAGGAACTCTCACGGAAATGAGAAATCAAATTAAATGTCATTCTGGAAGAATCT
>JBOHQZ010000336.1:0-7076 GCA_050732275.1 bacterium | reverse complement strand
GTGTGGTGATGATCAGCCGCAGTGGCCGAATCGAAGCAAACAAAACGCGGCGCAGCAAATCGAGCCGCTCTGGCGGGATGTGCTCGATCACTTCGATGAGCGTTGCCGCGTCGAAACCTTCCAAGCGTTTGTCGCGATAGAGCAGCGAGCCGTACAAGAGTTTAATACGCTCGCGCTGTTTATCGGGCAACCGATCGTAGTGCAACCGCCGCACGGCATATTTCAACGCCCTCGCGGAAACGTCGACGCCGATAATCTCACGAAATTGTTTTTCGGCGAGCAACGCTTGCAAAAATTTCCCTTCGCCGCAGCCGAGATCGGCAATCCGCTGCACCATGCCGGTTCGCAGTGGCGCGCGCAACGCCGCCAACACGGCTTGATGGCGCTGCTCGTGCAGATTCATGCCGGGCGTCGCCTCTTCTTCGAGGCGTTCTTCCTCCGCCTGCGCGGTCCGCTCGTCAACTTCGGCTTCAACCTTCAATTGCGAGAGCGCGTCGCGCACCAACGAGTGTTGATAAGCCAGGTATCGGCGCGTGATCAAATTTTTCGCCGGATGATTCTCCAGCCACGTGCCGCCATGCTCGACGAGTTTTTTAACTTCGTCGGCGGCGACAAAATAATGCTTGGCATCATCCAGCACCGGAATGAGCACATACAGATGTGAGAGCAGATGGTGAACCGTCACAGTGCCACGCAATCGAACTGAGTAAATCGGACTGCGCGCCACAAACGGAATCGCTATCGCCGGCGCCATCGGCGTGATCTCCATTTCATATCCGAGCGGCGCAAAAATTTTGCGGATCAGCTCCGGACCGCCGCGGGAATGAACGGCGCTGAAATGGGCTTCCAACGGCAGCGCTTCATCAACGAGCTGTGGCCGGTCTTTCGAGCGTCCCGCTAGCGCCGTGCCAAACGCCGTGTTCATCGCCACGCTGGTGAGGCTCGACAGCGCATACGGCCGGTCGTTGACATACTCTTCCAGCGTCGCGCTGCGACCACGCACTAAGCCGATGGCATCGATTTCGACAAGCATCACGACGGTCGCGCGCACCGTCGTATTCTCCGGATAAAACACTACGACGCGCCCAAAACTGAGCTCTCGAACGAAAACACTGTCGGGGTGTTTGAAAATGAGAAAACCGAAATCCGGCGCATGCTCACCGGTGCAGGTTAGGGTTAGGCACATCATACTGGTTGATGGGTAAAGTTCGTAGTAATGCCTTCAGGCATCGGTCTCCGGCATCGAGAAAACGCCTAATGAAGGTTGACGATCAAAATCGGTAATGGACAACTTAGAACTCATCCCCTAAATCCCCCTCTCTTAAAAAGAGAAGGGGACTTTCAAAGCTTCAAACTTGCTTCTCCCCCTTCTCTTCCCAAGAGAAGGGGGCGGGGGGATGAGTTCGGACTGAAGAACATTACCGAACTTGAAGGTCAAAACTCATAAAGCGTCACTACAAACGTTTTTTTAACTATTCAATCGACGCGAGGCACGAAACCTCCAGCCATTTTCTAAAATTTTCTTCCATCACACAATTATGGCAAACCGTCGTTGGTGTCAATACGATTTGGGCCTCAGCCGAAAGTTGATCCGTGTACGTGAGCTTTTCTTTCTCGAGTATCTCCATGAAATCCTGATGCTCGTCCGCCAAATGTTCGGTATAAATGCTGCGCAGATGGTTTTTCTTGTTTTGCTTGAGCCACGGAATAAACTTGTCGTAATGCGCGTAAAAGGCGTCAAAAAGAAACAGCTCACGAATGTGCTCGGCAAGGCCGCCATTAGCCACGGCAAAAGCGGTGGGGCGGTAGCCGCCGCTGTGGGCGCTCAAAATCACCCGGCCGATTTTATCGTTGGCAATCTTTTTTTCGGTTTTTAAAATCTGCAAAATTTCTTCGGTAAAACGGCGCAGCCCACCCTCGTCTTCCATTTTCCCGCCGCGCGAATCCGGCGCGCGATAGGGTCCTTGCGCCAACACCAGAATCGCATTTTGGCGCGAAGCGGCCAATTGCTGCACGAGACCGAAGCTTTCCATCACGCTATCAACTTCATTCCACCAGCCGTGAAAATGAATGATGAGATCGTTGCCGTTGCCTACAAGATGATAGCCTCGTGGAATGACGACGATCGCCGTGCTGTCATCGTAATGTGGATGCCGCGGAAAGAATTTTTTTGTTGTGGAATCAGCGGCGTTTTCCTGATAGGTATAGCCGTTGTCGCGGGAGGGATGGGGGAATGGCGAATGCCGCAAAAATAGCCGCGTCCATTCATGGTCCGGCGAACGCTGCCAAACGATGGAGCGCTCTTGGGCCGGGCCGGAGATGGCCGCGACCAGTGAAATCAAAAAAACGCCGCACCAAAGTGAAGACCGGCGGCGCACCTGCGCGTGCATGTCGAATCTCCAAAACGAAAAACCCCGATCCACGCCGTGAATCGGGGCTGGGGGGTGCTTTGTATCAATGGTTATGAATTGAAATTTAGACGGCTGACGTTTTTCGCCTGCAAGCCTTTGGGGCCTTGCTCGACTTCAAATTCAACCTCTTCGCCTTCCTTCAGCGTTTTGAAACCCTCGCCGATAATGGTTTTAAAGTGAACGAAGACATCCTCGCCGGTTTCTCGCACGATGAAGCCATAGCCCTTGGCTTCGTTAAACCATTTGACCTTGCCTTTTTCCATCTGGAAGCACCTTTTCTGTTAAACAAACGGTATACGGTTGATTGCGTCCATAAATTATGACATTTTTTTTGAAAATGCAAGAACCAATTTTGCCCCTTGCATTGCTGCGCGAATTTTTCTATTTTATAAAGGCCGTAACCAAGGCTCCAGCCTGGTTGCGTCTGTCAAGGACGAACTGTTTATAATGATATGGTGAATTTAATGAGAATGACTCTCGCCAGAATCGGCATTTTTATCTTGCTCGGGTTTCCTGCCGTCATCGCGGTGCCGGTTGCGCTTGCACAAACCGCCGCGCAGATTGCCAATAAACGGATGAAGATTATTGCGGAGCCGCAAGGCGCGCGGATCGTTTTCAAGCTGCAAACGCCGGCGGGCGCCAACGCGCTGATTGCCGGCGCCGCGAGCGAAGCCAACAGCAATTGGAAAAACTCATTGCGGCCGGAATTGTTCGCGCGCTTGTCAGGGAAAGACGAAGCGTTGTTTTTTACCGCGGTTGAGACGCTGCCGAAGAAGCGCGGATTGCGTTTTTCCGGCAGCGACAAAAATATTTCATTCGCGCGCGAGGTCAGCTTGGTGGCGGAATACCCTGCCGCTTATGTCGTGGACACGTGGCGCCTCAATACGGCCGCAAAAGTAGAAGCGCTGCTCTCTTCATTCAATTTTGTGCCGCGCAGCAAAAACTATTGGGAGATGCAGCCTTTGGATTTTGTTTGGACGCCGAATCTCAAGCTGCAACCGAACGATATAATCGCGGATCACGTCTTTCGCTCGCCGGCAATCATGCTGCAAAAGGATTCGCTGTTCGTCGCGCTCATACCGGATTTGCAATATCTTATCCGGCATCGCGTCATGCCGACGGCGCTGGATTTTCAGTTGCCGCAGCCGAACCGCGTTGATTCCACGCAGGCCTCGACGCCGGATGATTCATCGCAGGCACTGCTGCAAAGGATCGCTGCGCTCGAGGCCCGGCACGCCGCGCCGCTGCTCTCGTTCGGATTCCAGCCGTGGAAAGCGCGCGCTCACGTTTATTTCGAGCCGGACTCGGCGCGCGCGCCGGTTTTACAAGACACCGAAGTCTCTTACGCCTATTATCTGTGGCTCGATCATCACGCCGCGCCGTTTTTCAAATCGGCGCCAGCAAAAAACAAAGGCGCGAGTGTTTATGCTTTTCACCAAGTCGTTGATTTTCTCTGGGAAAAATTTTCTCCATTATATCGCCGCGACAATGTCGGCGTACTGCCAGGGACGTTGGATCAGATGGCGCAGCGCGCGTGGAAGCAATACGCCGAACAAACCTGGTTCGAGACCACGTTGAACGGCCGTCCGGTTGGCGGCATGAAGAGCAATCGTCTGGCGTGGTCGAATCAATTGCCCGCAGAGGCGAACAACGACGTCTGGTTCAACAGTTGGTTTCAAACTTTGCGCACGGCCTACGGCATGTATCTATATGGCAAGCGCAATCGCGATCGCGAGGCTCTGCTCATGGAGCGCGCCGAGAAAGTTTTGAATCTCGCTTTGTCGGCGCCAAATGAAGGCGGGATTTTTCCGTCGATATATTATTTTGCCGCGCGCCCGGTGGAGAAATCCGAAACATCTATCAACGCTGCCGTGTTGAGTTTACCTGAGAAAAAAACGCCGGAACCGGAGATGCACCACTGGGTCGGCGACGAAGGCTGGGCCGGTTTTGGCAACGATTACAACCACACGTTCGACGCTTCGTGGACCGGCTATTGGCTGTTGCAATGGGCTGATCTTTTGCCGCAACGCCGCCAGGAAATTTTCACCTTCTGCCGCAACTATGCCGACTTCCTCATAAAATGGCAGCAGCCGAGCGGCGTGATTCCGAGCTGGTTTCATCGCGGCGACAATCAGCCGCGCGCGGAGTTCTTCAACGAAAATGCCGAGACCGCCGGCTCCGCGCTTTTTCTCGCCGAGCTTTTCGGCCGCGTCAAAGAGCAGCGCTATCTTGACGCCGCCACTAAAGCCATGGGTTACGTGACGCGCGAAATTCTTCCGGCCAACAAATGGTTCGACTTTGAAACCTTTCTGTCGTGCTCGCGCAAGCCGTTTAATTTTTTTGATGCAGCCACCGGCCAGTTTCCGCAAAATACGTTGTCGATGAACCAAGCCGCGAAAGCTTATTTGACGCTCCACCGGCTCACCGGCCATGTCGAATATTTGAATCTTGGCGCGCATGTGCTCAACTATCTTTTGCTCTATCAACAAGTGTGGTCGCCGCCGTATTTTTCACGCAATTTGCTCGGCGGCTTCGGCGTGCAAAACACTGACGGCGAGTGGAACGATGCACGGCAGGCTTATTTCGCCGAGACGTTGATGGACTACTACGAAGCGACCGGCAAGCCGGCCTATTTTGAGCGCGCCGCCGAAGCGCTGCGCGCTACCTACGCGCTCTTTCATCGCGACTCGCCAATCTGCTACGAAAATTGGGCGCATGGCGGCGACGACGGCTCGGGTGCGATTACCGGCATTCATTGGGGAACCGGCAGCGCCGCCGCGAGCTTTGAGTTGTTGCGAGAACGCATGGGCGACGTCTATATTAATTTGGGCACCGCAGGAAAATCCGGGCTATGGACGTGCGGCGTCAATGCGCTTTGGGTGGAAAATTTGAAAATCAGCGCCGACACGATTCGTTTCAATCTCGTATCTTCTCTCAATTGGGGCCGGCGCGCGTGGATCAAGTTCGGCAACCTTCCACCGGGAAGATACCGCGTCCAAATCAACGACGAGCCGATGGTGCCTTTTCCGGATAATTTGCTCACTAAAGGCATTTACATGCCGGTGCGACGGGTGGCGGCGGCGACGCATATCCCGCCGCGAAATTTTTACAGCCGCGTGCCGAATCCTTTGCAACTCAGCTTGAACGTGACCGGCGCCAAGCCGAATTTTAGTGCGCAGCTCAACATCCGTAATGCCGTCTCATCAACCGCTGGCAAATCCGCCAAAGCCGTTTTTCAAACTATCCCGTTTAGAGCTGGGGCAAATGGCTGGACCGCGAATTTGCCGGAGCCTTATACAAAAGATGGCGCCAGTTTCCTTTATTTTATCGCCTGGAATCGTGACGGCAAAACGCAACGCTTGCCCGCCGCGACCGAAGCTGTGGAATTTTATCGCGGTGAGGTGCAGCCGTTTATGTTTGCCGACTGCGGTGATGACGACGAAGCCTACTTTGTCGAGGAAAAAGATTCTTGGGTATCCGGCTTTGAAGGTGGCGGAAGGGATCGCGTTGCCGACGGTGCACAGTGGTTCAGTTATGCTTTTCCCATTCAACCGACCGCGACAAGCGTGAAAGTTACTTTTTCGGCCAACGGCGAATGCCGTGTGGCTGCGGGCGATTCGCTTTTGCTCGACGAAGGCGATGCCGACAGTGGTGAGATAACGGAGCATGCCTTTACGCTTGAAGATTCCAAATTATGGGCCACGGGGAAATTGGTTTTGCGCTTCAGCGACGCGGATCCCAAGGACGGCTGGGGTCCGAATGTGGGGTGGATCAAGGTTGAGGAGATGGCCGAGACAAACTAAAAGAGAAGCTGCTTGCGCGGCAATTTGCATGCGAGTATATTGAGAAAAAAGCGGATTTGATTTGGCTAATTGCAGGGGAGCAGATTGGGCAAGCGCGAATACTTACAATCGCAAGCATGTTGACTAATCCGAGCGTGGTCAACAAATTGAGATCATCTTTCCAGTGCTTGAGCCGGGACTCTATGAAATGTTCAGTTCTGCAAAACTCAAATGAGCAAATTACGCTTTTGACAGTATCATGATCGACACGTTCTCCGCTGCCTATCCACGAGTTCGCGCAGAAGTCAAACGCAAAGAGCCTCCCATCGAGAAAGAAAACTATGATGTCCCCGAGCTGGGTTTGCATCACGTTCAGCTCAGTCGAATTCCGGAAGAAATTTACTGCCGCTTTGTTGAGTAGAAGGCGCCGGTGCGGCAAGCAGCCGCAACTATGGTTTAATGGTGCGTTTTCATTTACTCAAGCGGTGCCGAGCGTTGAATTAACTTTCCGTCATTTTTGCAGTATCCGTCTTTTCCCCACCTCTATTCCTGTTTTTTTGATCCCTGTGTAACAATCCGCTTCAGTCAGTCAATTGGCTGATTCCTCAAGCTTTCCGCCAACCAACTTTAATGCTGGTATAAACAAAGTGTCTTGATCCGGCTGCCCGATTGCCATAAATTTTTCTTCTTATCCCAAAGCAGCCATCGAGGCAATCGCGAATTGATCCATTTTTGCATCAGGAACTGTCTACATGGTCAAATCGTTTCGCTTGCCGGTGATTCTTTTCATTATCATCGCCGCCGGCGCATTCTTCAGATTGCAAGATCTCGGCAAGGCCTGTTTGTGGCTTGATGAAACCATCACCTACGATCGCGCCATCGC
>JBOHQZ010000335.1:0-7078 GCA_050732275.1 bacterium | reverse complement strand
ACGTGCCGCACCACTTTCCAACCGAAACGCAACGCCTGCCATTCTGCCGCCGTTGGCTGCCGTTTAGTAACAATTTTAAAAATTTGTTCATTATCATCGCGATTATCTTGCTCTTGCACGAGCACGCCACCCGTGACTCGTTTAAACTCAAAAGCCGGAGCCATCTCTTGGAAAAAACCAGCGAGCGCCAGCAGCCGTAAATTTTTCTTGCCGCTAAAAATTTGCCGGGCTTCGGCGCTGTATGACGGCGCCAAAATCACTTCCGCAAAAAGCTCGGCTACCGCCATGGCTGTTTCGCCATCCACCTCGCAGTTAAAACCAACGATGCCGCCGAATGCCGAAACCGGATCCGTGGCTTTGGCGTTTTGATAAGCTTCGCCCAGCGTTGAGCCGATGGCGACACCACACGGATTAGCATGTTTTACAATCACCGCACATGGTTCGCTGAAAGTGCGCACGAGCGCAACGGCAGCGTCCGCGTCGGCGATATTATTGTAAGAAAGCTCCTTGCCCTGCAATTGACGCGCACCGGCGAGGCCTTGAGTCCGGCTCGAGCTGTCGCGAAAAAACGCCGCGCGCTGATGCGGATTTTCGCCGTAGCGCAAATCTTGAATTTTTTCCAAACCGATGCAGAGTGAAGATGGCAGTGTTTCCACTTCACCTTGCAAGAATCCGTGGATGGCAGCATCGTATTGAGCCGTGTGCGCGAAGGCCGCAAGCGCCAAATTCCGGCGTGTGGTTTCGGCCAACTCACCACCATTCTTTTCCATCTCAACTATCACCTCGTTGTACTGCGCGGGATTGGTCACCACCGCCACGTGCGAAAAATTCTTGGCCGCGGCGCGGATCAACGCCACGCCGCCGACGTCGATGTTCTCAATTGCCTCTTCAAGCTTCACGCCGGATTTTGCTATGATTTCGCGGAACGGGTAGAGATTGACGACAACGAGATCGATCATGCGAATATCGTGCTGTCCGCTTTGCTCACGATGCAGCAGCAACTCGCGCCGCGCCAGCAACCCGCCGAAAATTTTCGGGTGCAACGTTTTCACCCGGCCATCGAGAATCTCCGGAAAGCCGGTGATTTGCTCAATCGACGTCACCGCGATGCCGTATTCTTTCAGAAAACGTGCCGTGCCGCCGGTCGAAATGATTTCAATCTGTCGCGCCGCCAAAAACGCCGCCAGCTCTTGCAAGCCGACTTTGTCGTGAACGCTGATGAGGGCGCGTTGGATTTTGGGCATATCAAAGTATTTTTGGGGCGAATTTGATGATGATGCTTTTGTCGGATTCACCGAGCATGATCATCTCTAAATTGATTCAGGTCCTTTGGACGAGCGGCTAGCTATTTTATTCAGCAGTGTTACATTGGAACGTGTCATGACTTTGGCAAAATCTTAATCTTCCGCCCTTCCACCCGAACCCGCTCCTCCGCAAAAAACTGCAAGGCTTCGGGATAAATCTGGTGCTCAACTTCCAACACGCGCGCCGCCAGCGTTTCCGGCGTGTCGTCATCGAGCACCGTCACGCAGCGTTGCAAGATGGGAACGCCGCTATCGTATTCTTCATCTACGAAATGAACGGTGGCGCCGCTCACTTTGCAGCCATACGCCAAAACCGCTTCGTGGACGCGATGGCCGTACATGCCCTTGCCGCCAAAACTCGGCAGCAGCGCGGGATGAATATTGACAATCCGGTGGCGAAACTGCCGCACGACGCCGGATGGAATTTTGCGCATGAACCCGGCCAGCGCGATGAAATTGGCTTCGCGCTTCGCCAGTTGTTCCAACAGCGTGGCCTCGTAATCCGCTGCATTCGCGAAATGTTTTTCTTCAATCACCGCCGCCGGAATCTGCGCGGCGCGGGCAATTTGCAACGCTCCGGCCTCAGGCCGGTTAGAGATGCACAGCACCGCCTGTGCCTTTAAACGCCGTGCCGCAATTGCGGCGATAATGGCCTGAAAATTCGAGCCGCGGCCGCTGGCAAAAATTGCAATTCGAAGGTTCATGATTACTAGATCCTTGATGCTGGATGCTTGATCCTGACTTTTGAATTCGAGCATCCAGAATCCAGGAACCAGCATCCAGGCTCAAGCATCCAGCCTTCAACTCACGGCTGATTCCACAATTCGCAAACGCGATTGGCCGCGCCCGACGCGCAATTCCGCGCGAACGCCAAACGGCAGCGTGTATTTGACGTCGACGTGGCCATAATCCAAACCCGCGAGCGCCGGAATTTTCAACGGCTTGATAAAATCCCGCATCAAATCATCGATCGTCTGTGATGGTTCGTCGTCCGCCGGCACGCAATCCGTCATTTGCCCCAAAACAAATCCGTTGATCCGCTTGAAGATGCCGGCTTCACGCAATTGCGTCAAAAAACGATCGATGCGGTACGGCGCTTCGCCGATTTCTTCGACAAAAAAGATGCTGTCTTTCACATCGGGAAAATGCGGGGAGCCGATCAAACTGGCAACGAGGGAAAGACACCCACCGAGAAGCGGGCCGGAGGCGCGGCCAGGCGCAATAGCTAGATAATGATTTTCAGCGGGACGAACCAAATCCCCGAACGGCTTCGGATGGGTCAAAATCCGCCAAAAATTTTCTTCGGTAAATGGATTGATGCCCTTGGCCATTTCCGCCGCCACCATCGGCCCGGAAAAAGTGATCAGCCCGGCGTGCCGGAGCATGGCCAATTGAATCGACGTAATGTCACTGTACCCGACAAAAATTTTAGGGCTGGCCTTGATGGCGCGATAATCGAGCAAGGGGAGCAGGCGTGGTGTTCCATAGCCGCCGCGCACGCAAAAGATCGCCTTCACTTTCGGATCGCGGAACATTCTGTTGATATCATCGGCGCGCGCGGCATCGCGTCCGGCTAAATATCCAGTCTCATCATAAACGTGTTTCCCGAGTTTGACCCGATAGCCGAGATTTTCGAGGTAACGAATGCCATTATCCAACCTGTCGTGTTTCATCGGGCTGGCCGGCGCGACGACGCCGATCAGATCACCGGAACGCAGGCGGGGCGGCTTCAACAACTTTGGCATATTCTTCCTTAAGTCACATACCAGCGCTAGCGAATATATTGCTCGATCGACAGCGGGTAAGCCAGATGATACTCGGCATATCCCGTTTCGTCGACAAAAATAAACTGGCGATTGATGTTATAATAATTCCAAATTTCGTAGGCTTTGACGGTGCGGCCGCCAAAGATGGCGCCGGTCGAACGGTTAAAAGGATTGCGCTCGATATCGCTCGGCGGGCCGAAAATGATATAGACCATGCCCATGTCCGTGCGCCAGCCATCGCGCATGCCGCGGAAATGCGCGTTCGCATAATTTACGCGCGTATAATATTCGTCCATCAGCTCATTCGTGTCCGTGCCCGGCGTGGGGTCATTTTCCAGCCAAAAATTCAGAAACGCCTCGCGCCGTTTTTCCGGCGGCGCCGACATGATTTTTTTCATGCCCTCTTTCTTGGCGATGTACCGCATCTGTTCGATAGCTTGATCGAGATCGACGATGTTGGTCGGGATGCCCACCCAGTGTAAGGTGATTTCCCGTTCGGTCATTGTTGTTTGTTTACTGCCTTTCACCTCGACTTGAATCAGATACACGCCATGCGCCAACGTTGCATTCGGCAATTCCAAAACCACCGGCGTGATCTGTCCGGTATGGCGAACTACCGCGTCTTTTTTGAAAACTTTATCGCCTTTGGGATTTTTTAGCGCATAGGAAACTTTATACTCTTTGTCGCTGCCTCGGTCATAAATTTCAAAAAACGCAAAGAGCTGGGATTTCTCCTGTCGCGGCGCCGTCACTTGCGGATGCGGCACGAGATTGCCGCTGCTATCCATGCTGACGGCATCGGCAATCAAAACATCGCTCATCACCAGTTTAGTGTCGTCGAAATTGCGCATGACGACGGTGGTCTTGCGCGAGCCGGTGCGGCGTGTATCGTCATCCATCACGCCGATGCTGACCCGGTACTTGCCGGGGGTCAAGCCAAAACTGACTTGATTGGCGTGAAACAACTGCCGGGAATTGGTGGTCTCGAAGTCTTTTACAAAAATCGAGTCGCGCCAGATTTTGCCATTCACTTGAAAATCATCCTCGTCCAAAACCACGACGGATACCTCGTAAACGGCGCGAAAAGAATCGGGCGTCAACTTGACGAACTGCAGCTCATCGTACATGATTTTGAGATAAATTTCCAGCCGGCTACCGTTCGACCGCTCACCGCGAAAATTTGCCATGTCGACATAGAAAAATGGCGCGATTTTGTCGCTTTCATTTGTTTCGGACATCTCCGCCTGCGCCTGCGCCAAGCCGGTGGTCAACAGCAGCAACGCCACGGCTAACCAATGTTTTTTTGCTTGCAGCCATTTGACTGAGTTTTTCATGATTCAACCTCGCATCCATGAAGGTTCATTGAAAAGGAATTGGGGCGGCGTCTCGGCATGCCAATCAAATCGTAATCGCGTGCCTCCACGATCTCAACTTCGCAGAACTCCCCGACCTTTAGCGTCGCGGAATTTCTCCGCAGCGATTGCAGAGCAACGTGAGAAGAGCGAACCAGCACGGTATGATCGATCTCCGGGCAATCCCAGGCGGTGCGGCCGCGGCTGGCGTTGGTGGATGAATCAAAATCGTCAATTAAAACCCGCAAATGGCGGCCGATCTGACGGTTGCTCCACTCTGCCGCCACTTGCAGTTGCGCTTGCATCAGCAAATCGTAGCGTTCCCGTTTTATTTCATCGGGTATCTGCTCTAAAAAACTATAGGCCGGTGTATTTTCTTCCTGAGAATAAGTAAAAATTCCAAGCCGCTCGAAATTGCCCTCGGCGACAAAATCGAGCAGCTCTTGAAAATCCGCCTCGGTTTCACCCGGGAAACCGACGATTACCGAGGTGCGAAGAGCAAGATCGGGAATCATCGCGCGCATTCGCTCGAGCAACTTTTCCGTGAAAGCACGATCGACGCGGCGGGCCATGCGTTTCAGCATGCGGCTGGAGACATGTTGAATTGGCATGTCGAGGTATTTAACGATTTTCGGCTCCTCAGCAACGGCTTCGAGCATGGCTTCGTTGACGTGATGAGGATAGGCGTACATCAGCCGAATCCATTCGATGCCATCGACACGGCAAAGCGCGCGGAGCAACTCCGGCAGTTGCTGCCGGCCGTCGAGATCGAGGCCGTATTGTGTCGTGTCTTGCGCAACAAGAATCAACTCTTTGACACCCTGCTCTGCCAGCCGAGCCGTCTGGGTGACGAGATCGGGAATTGGCGTACTGCGAAAATTGCCGCGAATCGCCGGAATGGCGCAGAAGGTGCACGGGTGCTCGCAACCTTCGGAGATTTTCAAATAAGCGTAATGTTTCGGCGTCAACAACTCACGCTCGCCGATCAACTCGTATTTCAATCGCAATTGCCGCGCAATGCCGGCCACGACCTGTTGCATATCGCGATTGCCGTAGAAGCCGTCGACTTCGGGAATTTCTTGGTGCAAATCTTTTCCATAGCGCTCCGACAGGCAACCGGTGACGTAAACGTTCCGAACGTGGCCGCGCTTTTTGAGTTGCACCGCCTGCAAAATGGTGTCGATGGATTCTTCCTTGGCGGATTCGATAAACCCGCAGGTGTTGATGATGACGGCTTCGGCGCCATCAGCTTCGTCAACGAATTCCACGCCGCAGGCCTTCAGGCCGCCTTTGATAAATTCGGAATCGACGATATTTTTCGGACAGCCGAGGGTGATGAGGTTTATTTTCAAGTGTGGTCTGTTATCTTTTAATGAGGTCAATTAAACAGAACGGCCCATTCGAGCCGACTGGCTACGCCCGCAGGGGTTACGCTTTGCCACGCAGTTTTTCCAATTCTGCCTCGAGACGTGCAACGCGCTCTTCAGCTGCTTTTCGTGCTTCAGCCTCAGCTTGACGCGCTTGAGTTTCGTGTTGAACACGCGCTTCAGCCACAGCCGCCTGCTTCTCAAATAATTCACGCTCAACCATCGCCTGCTCCGGATCTGGCAACCATTTTCCCGCCGCTGGATCGTAAAAACGTAAAATATAAGGCATATCACTTTCGCCAGTCGGCAGCGCCCAAATTTCTAATTTCAGCCATTTGCTGAGGAGACGCCACCCCGACGATAAACCACTCGGCTGCAGCTCGGCTGGTTTGCCGTTAAAAGATGGCGGTGCAAGGGTTTCTACTGGCCGCAGCACATACTCTTCATCAACAAGCTGGTAGCTTCGCAACGGAGGATTAAGATAATGCCCATAGGGATCAAACAGATAATATTCCTCTATGCCGATGCGAGCATAGATAAAACGCTTCGTGCCTAAATCTTCATCTTGTGTTTTCCGCGAAGTGATCTCGAAAATCACTTGCGGCGCTTCATGCTCAATCCAGAGCTTGTAGCTGCGCCGGCGCTTTTTGGAAACACCCCACACCACAAAAACGTCGGGGGCAACGCGGCGTTTTGGAAAGCCCTTTTTGTAAAAAAACAACATATTGGCGCCGACATAAGCCAACGTTTCGCCACGCAGCCAATAACGCAAAATCTCACGCACATTGATGATGTGCGAAATATGAGGATCGCTTTCAGCCATGGGCTTTCCGTCTCCATCCGGGTAAAACACCTTCCGACGGCGGCGAGCAAAAGTACCCGCAGAAGGGGTGAGAAGTTCTGGTGGCATGATTTTCTTTAAGCTTTTATGTTTAATCTATCCAAACCTGTTCGTCAATCTGAATGGATTTCATGGTCATTGAGAAAGCGAACGCCTGAAGGCGTCACTACGAACTACTCAAACAACGCCTCGACAAACTCCTTCGGGTCGAACGGCTGTAAATCTTCGATACTCTCGCCGACGCCGATGAAGCGCACCGGGATTTTCAGTTTCTCCTGAATCGAAAAGATGATGCCGCCTTTGGCGGTGCCATCGAGCTTAGTGACGACGAGGCCGGTGACGCCGACGGCTTGCGAGAAAACTTCGGCCTGCCGCAAGCCGTTTTGGCCGGTGGTGGCGTCGATGACGAGCAAAACTTCGTGCGGCGCTTCGGCAATCACGCGGCTCA
>JBOHQZ010000334.1:0-7097 GCA_050732275.1 bacterium | reverse complement strand
CTCGTCGTTCTCATTCTGGTTTTGTGGAACATCGGCTCGCCCTCGGCGGATGTGGCGAGCGGCGAAGTGCAGCAGGGCGAATTCATCGTCAGCATCAAAGCGAAGGGCGAGCTGAAGGCGAAAAACTCGCAGGCGGTCACGGTGCCGCGCTCAAGCTCCTTCAATATTCAAATCGTTCGCCTCGCGCCTGAAGGCGGCATCGTGAAGGCCGGCGCTTTTCTGGTGCAATTCGATCCGACCCAGGCGCAGCAAAAGCTCGATGAAAAACAAAACGCGCTCAAAAATGCACTGGCCGAGCTGGAGAGCCAAAAAGCCAGCATCGCCTCCAACATGGCGCAGATCGAAAGCGCGCTGCAAACCGAGCGCTATTCGCACGAGCAGGCCAAGCTGCGTTTCGAGCAAATGCAATACGAGGCCGAAGCCAAGCGCCGCGAGCAGGAGATCAACTTGCGCAAAGCCGAGTTGTCATTGAAGCAGGCGGAAGAAAAAATCGAGGCGCAGAAAAAGATCGACGCCGCGAATTTGAGTAAAGCGAATCTGCAAGTGGAGCGCGCCAAATTGGAGCTGGGAGAAGCCGAGCGGGAGCTGGCCTCGCTAACGCTGACCGCGCCCATCGACGGGTTGGTGGTTTATAAAGAAGTTTGGGGACCGAGCGGCGCGGCCAAAGTCAAAGTGGGAGATACTCCATGGCGCGGCCAGGAGGTGATCGAGATTCCCGATTTGTCCGTCATGCAAGTGAAGGCCAGCATCAACGAAGTCGATGTGAGCCGCGTCGCCAAAGGCCAGCAGGTCATCATCAAGCTCGACGCGCTGCCGGAGCCGGCGTTTCACGGCACAGTCGCTCAGATCGCCACGCTGGCCTCTCGCAAGCGCAACTCGAATGTGAAAGAGTTCGAGGTGATGATTCTCATCGACGGCAGCGATCCGCGCTTGAAACCGGGCATGTCAGCGAGTGCTGAAATCGTCACCGATCGCCTCGCCGACGCGACGTATGTGCCGCTGGAATCGGTGTTTGAAAAAGACGGCAAAACCGTGGTCTATTCCGCCGGCTCCGCCAAGCCTATCCCTGTCGAAGTCGGACAAAAGAACGCCGATTTCATCGTCATCAATTCGGGATTAAAACCAGGACAAAAAATTTCCTTGCGTGATCCCACCCAACCACTCGAAGAAATCGGCAAAGATGCGCCCAAGTCCATTGAGAAAGGCAAGAAAAAATCCGGTGGCGGCCACGAAGGGTTTATGATTATTGGATAAGTTGGCCAGCTAAAGAGGTAAATCGTCAAACGAGGCGGAATAGATTCTATCGCTTTTTTCTCTGCCAGTGCCGTTTTGCCGCATTATAGAGGTCATCCACATTTTGCCCGTTGAACAAACGGTCTTGAAATTTGAGATAATCATCCCGACTCTGACTGACTTGAGCCAGAAAGCGATAAGTGTTAAATGCCCCTAATTTTTTGTTTAAAATCAGAATGGCTTCACGCCGTAACTCTTCGGAAGTGTAATTTTTTTCAGTGGCCATTTTGATGCTCCATTAAATTGATGAATTCAATTGGCCCCATGACTTTTGTTTTCAAGTTGAGCTTATGACTCTTTTTGATTAGCTTATCGTCACATGTAAGAAAATAGTCACATTCAGCGAACTCTGCGCAAGCCAAGTGCAGGGCATCCCGGCTTTTGATATTTATTTTCTCAAACTCACGCGCTTGCTCAGGAATCTTCTCGTTTGGTTGAATCTCTCGCGAAGCTTTTTGTGAAAGCAAGATCGTGGCTGCCCGGCGATCAAGATTGGGATTTAGGCTGTTTTCATAATCCAAATTGAATGACCACGGAAACTCATATTGGCCGTCTGATACTCCGGCAAAGATGACATCTATCGCGGCTGTTTCGAGCCGAACCCGCAACAAGCTTTGATCATCAAAACTCCGTTTGAAGATATTCATATCAAGATAGAGTTTAATCGCCATGCCCATGAACTTAAAATAAAAAATACAACAATGATTTCAAAGGTTTTTTTCAAAATATTTAAACCCAATGACTGCTTTTATGATCTTCAACACTCGTAAACCGCCAAACTGGCCCACGGGTTAACTGGCAAACGAAACCATTTATGAACTATCGCGAAAGTTTCAGCGTCGGTTTGGAGGGGGTGAAGACGCACAAGCTGCGCTCGCTGCTGACGATGCTCGGCATCATCTTCGGCGTGGCTGCGGTGATCAGCATGTTGTCCATCGGCGAGGGCGCGAAAGAAGAAGCATTACAGCAAATTTCGCAGATGGGGATGAACAATATCATTATTCAAAACCTGCCGGCGGAAGACACGAAAGAGGGCAAGGACGCCGACAACAAGTCGCGCGGCTTGCGGCTTGCCGATGCCACCGGCATTGAAGACGTGAACTCGCTGTTGAGCGACGTCGTGCCGCAGCGTTATTTGAACGTGCAAACGCAATACGGCGCCGAACTCGTGCAAGCGACGGTGGTCGGCACGCTGCCGAATTTTGCCGGCGTGATGAGCTATCAGCCGCAGCAGGGTGCTTTTTTCAATTACCTCGACGAGCTTGAAGCGCGCCGGGTGTGCGTTCTGGGCGCGGGCATCAAGCGCGATTTGTTTTACTTTCGTGACCCGCTCGGCGAACGCGTGAAAATCGGCGACGATTGGTTCACCGTCGTCGGTGTGATGGAGCGCAAGCTGGCCGGCGGCGCAGAGATGGCCGCCAACGATATGAATCAGCAGATTTACATTCCGCTGTCCACTTCCTTGCAGCGCTTCACGATGGATCCTTTCGAAAGCGAGATCGACCGCATCGTCGCTCGCGTCGGCGAGCCGGAACGGGTGCGCGAAGCTGCCAACATCATTCAAACCACTTTGGCGCGCCGCCATAACGACGCAGCCGACTATCAAATTTCGATTCCGGAAGAATTGCTCCGCCAGCGCCAACAAACGCAACGCATTTTCAATATCGTCATGGGCTGCATCGCCGGCATTTCGTTGCTCGTCGGCGGCATCGGCATTATGAATATCATGCTCGCCTCGGTGCTGGAGCGCACGCGCGAGATCGGCATTCGCCGCGCTATCGGTGCGACGCGCAAAGATATCATGGGCCAGTTTCTCTTCGAGGCGGCGCTGCTGAGTTTTCTCGGTGGCCTGATCGGCATCATTCTCGGCTGGTCGATGTCTTACGTGATTACCTTGTACGCCGGCTGGAAAACCATCGTATCGATTTTCTCCGTTATTTTGGCCTTCGGCGTTTCCGCCGCCGTCGGGATCCTGTTTGGCTTCTATCCGGCGCGCCAAGCGGCGTTGATGGATCCGATTGAGTCTTTGCGGTATGAATAGTAAAGCGTAAAACGTAATGCGTAATTCATGAATCGAAACACTCGGCGCGGACGAGCCGCAACCGAGAAGATCGCTCACGGAAGGGAACTCTCACGGAAGAGATTTTCATGAATTTATTTCCGCGAGAGTTCTATTTCCTTGAGCCAGATTTTTTTGCAATGCTTTCACTTATAACACATTAACCTGTGTTCTTTACGTTTTACCCGTTACGTTTTACTTCTTACGTTTTACTCGTCACATTTTACGCCCACCGTTTTATGCCCATTAACCGGTTTGGAGGAAAAGAGATGAATCGCGTGAGGTTGTTGGTGCTAATTATTGTCATCGGCGTTTGCTTGTGCGGCAAAAATTTTTCGCAATCCATTTCGGACACCACGGCGCGAGTCATGACGCTGCAGGATGCGATCAATTTTGCGCTCGACCGCAGTTTCAATGTGAAGTCACTGCGTTTGAATTTGGAGTCGACCCGGCAGAACCTGGTAGCGAGAAAAGGAAGCTTCAAAACCAATGCGGATTTGCAGTTCGATTCACCCAACCGCTCGGAACAATTTGTTCCAGTCGTCGACCCGAATGGGCTTTCCACTTATCAATCTCTTGGCAGCCTGCGATTCGCCGGCAGATTGAATATCAACCAACCCTTGCCGACGAACGGCCTGTTTACCCTGGCTTCGCGTCTTTACCGTGAAGACCTTTCGACCTACCTTTTCAACAATCCCGACCAACTGAAGCGCCGGGATTTTTTTACCTCAATTGGACTGCAGTTCAATCAGCCTTTATTCACGATCAATACGTTAAAACTCGGGTTCGAGGAAGCCAATCTCAATTACGAGCGGGCCTCGGGGCAGATTCGCCGCACGGAGCTGGATGTCATCTATCTCGTCACGCAAGCATTTTATAATCTTTACGGCGCCACGCGAGCGCTGGAAATTGCACGTGAAGAGGTGAAACAGCAAGAGGAGGCGTACAACCTGGCCAGCAAAAAATTTGCGGCGGGGCTGATTCCGGAAGTGGAAGCGCTGCAAACGGAGGTCGACTTGGCGCAAAGCCGCAATCGTTTGTTGAGCGCCGAGAGCGCTTTGCACCGGCAACAGGATATTCTCAAGCAAACCATCGGCATGCCACTCGCTGAAAACGTGGTGGTGCAAACCCGCGTCGAATTCAAGTCGTTTTCCATCGATCTGGCCAAAGCCACTGCATACGGCCTGACGAATCGTTCCGAAATCCGTGAACGGGCGATCGAGCGGCGGCTGCAAGAAATCGAAATGAAACGCATCGATGCGCGCTCGGAATTCAAAGCGGAGCTGTTCGCTTCCTACGATCTAACCGGTGTGAGCAATGATTTCGAGCCGTACAGCAAAAATACCGGCGATTTGTTGCGGGATAGCTGGAACGATCTCAACAAACGCCCCAAAAACCGTGGTGTGATTTTTTCGGTGAGCATGCCGCTGTGGGATTCCGGCGTGAACGACGCGGAAGTGGCCTCGGCGCGGGCGCGTTTGGACCAAACCGGGCTCAATCTTGAAAACGAGCGCATCACGGTGGAGCGCGAGATCAAGGACGTCGTAGCCCGCGTGCGCGAGGCGGAAAATCGCCTGGTCGTCTTGGAGAAGAGCCAGAGATTGGCGGAACGCAGCCACGAGATCAGCCTGGCGCGCTTCGACAACGGCGACATCACCGCGCAGGAGCTGGCCCTGGACCGCAACCGGCTCACGCAGTCGCGCAGCGCTTATCTCGATGCGTATATCGATTATCAGACCGCCATCGCCGATTTAAAACGCAAGACGCTTTATGATTTTGAAAATAATCGCAGCTTGATCGGAAACGAAAAATAGGCGTTTTGTCGTCTTTTATTTTGGAGCAACGAGATATTGCCGCAACGTTTCCCAATCATTGATCTTGATGAAGTGGGCTAGAACAGCATTAATCTGCTCCAAGCTGTTGATGGTGCGAATGGCTGCAGCAATATCTTCCGGAATGGGGCCGAGCTTTTGGGTGAAAAGCAATTGCAGCATATCTTGACCTTGTTCGAGCTTCCCTTCAGTCTTGCCCTTCGCAACGCCCTCAGCCTGACCGATTGCTATACCTTCTGCTTTTCCTTCTGCTTGGCCTTCCGCCATGCCCGCTGCTTGGCCTTCCGCCCAGCCTTCATCATGACTGCTTTGCAACGCTGCATAAGTATCCCAATGACGCTTCAAGATAAGATCATACTGTTCTCTCTCTTCCGGTGTGAAGTTCGCAAACGCTGCGATCCAAAAAGCTTTTTGAAATATCTTATCGTTTTTGAAAATATCCGGAATACGATCGAAGGCAGGCAAATATTTTAGAAAATAGAGCCACTTGTTGAGGCGGCGGTCGAGGCTATATTCCGGCTGGCGCGGGTCGAATAACGGCAATTCTATCGTGATGAATTGCAGCTTGTTATAAAAGGGCAAGTGTGGCGGCTGGTCGTTTCTAAGGCTGCCGCGGGCCACGGCGGAGGTGCTACCCTTTAATTTATAGGCGAGAATGGCGACGCAATAAACTGCTTTTAGCTCATAATTCCATTCGGCGGCAGCAATCCAATCTTCGGTTTCCTCTTCAGTTTCATATCCATACGCCACCATGGCATCATGAATGCGCAGAGTAGAAGTTGGCGGCGGAGAATATTGATAGCGCTTGGGGCCCTTGGGAGCTTGTGCGGCGATTGGGAAGGTCGAATAATAAACCATCCGATCTTTGATGAACGCCAGCAGGCTCTTTTGCATTTCGACGAGGTAGCGATTGCCGCCGGCGTCACGGCACAAAAGATCGAAAACACCAGTGCGTTGATCGCTGGCTTGCGGAAGCTGCTCGGTTTTCGGAAAGCTTAAATCGAGCAATGGGGTCTCCAGCTCCAACAACGCGTTCAGGAAGTCAATAGTGATGTCCTTGTTGTCTTCCTCGCCAAACAGTTTTTTAAAGCCGAAATCGGTGGTCGGATCCATGAACCGCGACATATTTGCCTCCCTGATGCAATCCATAAAGTGGCTGGCCCCGCTTGATGCTGAAAGCTTTAAACCGGGGCTGAATACAAGACTTTTTGTAATCAGCCCCAATATACCAAAAAAAAATTTAATCGTCAAATCAAAATTTCACTCCACCACCACCGCCGTGCCATAAACCAAAATCTCCGCCGCACTCGCCATAATGTAACTCGTCGAGAAGCGCACCTCTACGACGGGATTGGCGCCGAGCCGTTCTGCCTCAACAACCATGCGGTCAATCGACTGGTCGCGAGACTCGGCGAGCAATTTGGTATATTCCTCGATCTCGCCGCCAATGATATTTTTGAACACGGCCAGGAGGTCTTTCCCAATGTGCCGCGCGCGCACCGCATTGCCTTTTACCAAAGCATCCTCGTGCGCGCCCACCAAGCCCAGCGCCGTGTAGTAAGCCCGCTGCTTGTATTTCTCGACCAGAACGCCGAAAGCCTGCACCTCGCCGACTTGGCAGCGGGAAATCAGCCAACTGTCGCGCTCTCGTTCCGGCTGCAACGTGTTGTTCATTCAATCCTTGATACACTTCAACCACACGTTTATTCAGAAAAATTTTCTCAAAAAAACAAAGGCGGGAACTTTGCCCGCCTTTTCAAATCTGTGCAGAAAAAGCAAAACGGCCCCAACAGTTTCTATATTGAAATGTAGCAAAAGTCTCTTTGCGAGGTTATATTGGGAAAAAGAGAAAATTTTCCCTGAACCTTAAACGCGGAGGCGTTATGCGCTACTTCAAAGACATCGCCACATTT
>JBOHQZ010000333.1:0-7123 GCA_050732275.1 bacterium | reverse complement strand
CCCGAATTTCCCTTTCCAATATTCTTTCATCGACGAGCGCTACGAGCAGCTTTATCAGAGCGAGCATCGTCTCGGCCAGATTTTCGGCACGTTCTCGCTGCTGGCGGTTTTCATCGCGTGCCTCGGCCTCTTCGGGCTGGCTTCCTACACGGCGGAGCAGCGCACGAAGGAGATCGGCGTGCGCAAAGCGCTCGGCGCTTCGTTGGGCAACATCGTGTTGTTGCTCTCCAAAGATTTTTGCGCGGCTGGTGGCCGTTGCCACGCTGGTTTCATGGCCGATTGCTTATTACGCCATGAGCCGTTGGCTGCAGGAATTTGCGTATCGCAGCAATATCAATCATCAAATCCTGACTTTCCTGCTGGCAGCGCTGCTCGCTTTTGCCATTGCGTTGATCACCGTCAGCTTTCAATCCATCAAAGCGGCGATGACGAATCCGGTGCAAGCGCTTCGTTATGAGTGAGCAGAGGGCATATCGCCAAGGCATAACGTTTAGCGTGGGCGCAGATTTATTCGTTCAAAAAATTATCGATGATCTCTTGAATGAGAAAAGGAAGGTTGTTTTGGTCAAAATGAATATTCGGAGTCGGAATGCGATGATGCTTGATGTCGGGATGAATGTGTTTATGATGAGGAGAGGTGGATTGCAAAGAGGGGTCGTTTGGATGAGGTTGATCATCGTACCAATATTGCTTGTTTCGCCCAACATAGACTTCGTAGCTGTAGGTCTTGATACGCTTTCTGCGAAAATCAAGCAGTTCTTTGATGTTGAGTTTAATCTCCTTGTTTGTATTCGGCCAGGCGGTCAAGCTTAATTTCATAAAGACCTGCCCAATTTTGGAAGTCCCAATGCTCTTCGAGCTTGCCGGCTTTATAGAGCTTGTGGAAGTAAGGAGAAAGAAGCCTATATTTCTTCTCGTATTCCAAAATTTTTGGCTCAATGCCTTGCAAATCTTCGATGATCTCGGTCAAAGGAATTTCGGCATTCATAAAAAATCTCCTGTGGTGATGAATTCTTTTGATAATATAGCGGTTAAAAACCAAAAAATCAAGTTTGATGAATGATTTTTAGTGTTGGATGAATGTGCAAAAGCATAGCAATTCTCCACGCGCTTTGCTATATGCAAACAATTGACTTCGGACATCGGACAAAAAAGACTTCGGACTTTACTATGCTCAAAAACTACCTCAAACTCGCGATCAGAAATCTGCTTAAGCACAAAGCGTATTCTTCTATTAACATTGCAGGACTTGCGCTCGGCATGGCGTGCTGCATTTTGATTTTGCTTTACGTGCAAGATGAGCTGAGTTACGACAAGTTTCATCGCGACGCAGACCGCATCTTTCGCGTGGCCATGACCATTGACACGCGCGGCGTACCGACGCATTTTGCGCCGACGATGGGACCATTGGCTGCGGCGCTTGTAAATGACTATCCGGAAATCGCCGACGTCGTGCAGGTTTTGCCGGCCAGAACGGTGCAAGTGAGCCCTGCACCCGATCAACATTATTATGAAGACCGCGCCTATCTGGCCGACTCCAGCTTCTTCCGCGTTTTCTCTTTTCCGCTTGTGTACGGCGATCCGGCGCAGGCGCTGATGCAAGGCAATGCGGTGGTGATCACGCGCGAAAAGGCGCTGAAATATTTCAGCCAGGAAAATGCGCTGGGAAAGCGTCTCGAAGTCAACGGCACGAGTTATCTCGTCACCGGCGTGATGGAAGATATTCCATCCAACAGTCACTTTAAGCCCGAAGTAGTCAGTTCGTTGGCGCTTGTGCGCAGCCAAGGATTTATGCAAAACTGGCACGCGAACATGCTTCATACTTATATCAAAATTGCCGAAGGCGTTTCACCGCAAGCGTTGGAGCAGAAAATCAGTAAAGTTGCCGACCGCTATGTTGGCGATCAGATTCGCGCCAACAATCAGACTTACACTTATTTTCTGCAGCCGATCACGGCTATTCATCTGCACTCCGACCTCCGCTATGAGCTTGAAGCCAACAGCCGCATGGTATACGTGCAAATTTTCTCCGTGGCCGCGGTGTTGATTCTTCTCATTGCTTGCATCAATTTCATGAACCTGGTGACGGCCCGCTCGATGCGCCGCGCGAAAGAAGTTGGCTTGCGCAAAGTCGTCGGCGCGTACCGCTCGCAGTTGATGAAACAGTTCCTGGGCGAATCGCTGCTGTACAGCATACTGGCCGTCTTACTCGCCCTCACGTTGGTCGAAATTTCTCTCCCATTTTTTAATGCGCTGGCCGCAAAAAATTTGGATTTGAATCTCACGACGAATGTGTCGTTGCTCGCCAGCATCGTGCTCATTACGATGCTCGTCGGGCTTCTCTCCGGCAGCTATCCGGCCCTTTTCATTTCTGCTTTCAGGCCGGCTGAGGTTTTGAAAGGCAAGCTCGCCGCCGGCAGTTCGGTGTCACGATTTGGCGCGCACTCACTGCGAAAGGTGCTGGTCGTGTTGCAGTTCTCAATTTCGATCGCGCTCATCACCGGTACGCTGGTCATTTCTCGCCAACTGAATTTTCTTCGAGAACAAAATCTCGGTTTCTCGAAGGAACAAATGCTCGTGCTGGCGCTGCGCGGCCGCAGTGAATTGGCGGGAAAGTTTGAGACCTACAAAAGCGAGTTTCTGCAACATCCCAACGTTCTTTCTGCAACCGTCTCGCACAGTGTACCAGGCCGAGGTGTTTCCAACAACCTGATAGCCGAGCGCGAGAACCAAGACAATCGCGTGCAAATGAATCTTCTTTTTGTTGACTACGATTTTCTCAAAACGTATGGAATCCTGCTGCTAGCTGGCAGAGATTTTTCCAAGGAAATCACCACCGACGCCAACGGCAAAGTTGCGCTGTTGAACGAGGCCGCGATGAAGGCTTTCGGCTGGAATGATCCGAGCGCGGTGGTCGGCAAACAATTCGACGGTTTCACCGGCCCCGAGGCCATCGGCGTGGTGCAGGATTTTCATTTCAAATCGCTGCACGAAAGTGTTGGCCCGCTCATGCTGCTGGTCCGGCCACGAAGTTTTCAATATCTCTCGCTGCGCCTTAAAACTGAGAATACCGCCGAGACGATGGCCTTCGTGCAGCGGAAATGGTCGGCGCTGCTGCCCGACAAGCCGCTCGAATATTTCTTTCTCGACGAAGATTACGACAAACAATATCAAGCCGAACAGCGCTTGGGAATGGTGTTCAGCCGTTTTTCCATTCTGGCAATTTTCATCGCGTGCTTCGGTTTGCTCGGGCTAGCTTCGTATGCCGCCGAGCAGCGCACCAAAGAAATTGGCATTCGCAAAGTGTTGGGCGCTTCCGTCTCCGGCATCGTCGGTCTGCTCTCAAAAGATTTTGTCAAGCTCGTGTTGATCGCTAATTTTTTGGCCTGGCCGATTGCTTGGTATGCGATGAGCCGCTGGCTTGAAAATTTTGCTTATCGTGTTGACCTCGGCTGGTGGATCTTCGCGCTCGCCGGCGGAGTCGCTTTGCTCATCGCTGTGCTGACGGTAAGCACGCAGGCGATCAAAGCGGCGTTGGCGAATCCGGTAGAGGCACTGCGCTATGAGTAATCAGTTTTCAGTGATCAGTATTCACTAAACTGATCACTGAAAACTGAACACTGAATACTGGAGTCAACATGTTCAAAAACTACCTAAAAATCGCCGTGCGCAATCTGTTGCGGCACAAAGGTTACACGTTGATCAATATCAGCGGCTTGGCTGTCGGCATGGCTTGCTGCCTGCTCATTTTGCTGTTCGTGCAGGACGAATTGAGCTATGATCGCTATCACGAACAGGCCGGCCGCATCTATCGTCTGCGAGTCGAAAGATTCGCGAGCGGCGGTGAGACGGAGCTGGTGGCAAGGGCCGCAGCGCCGATGGCGCCGGCGATCATCAACGATTATCCGCAGGTCGAACGCGCGGTGCGGATTTCACAAAGAACTTATTTGGTCGAGCGCGCCGATCAGCGTTTCTACGAGGAGAAATTTTTCTGGGCCGACTCCACGCTTTTCGACGTTTTCTCTTTCAGGTTGGTCAAAGGCGATCCCAAAACCGCGCTGACTGCGCCGCATTCGGTGGTGCTCACCGAAGAGCTGGCGAAAAAATATTTCGGTGATGAAGAGCCGATGGGACAACTTTTGACGATCGAGAAGCGGGAAGTCAAAGTCACCGGTATTGTGCAACGCCCACCGGCACAGTCCCACTTTACCTTTGATCTCCTCGGCTCTTTCTCGACGCTCGAGATTTTGAATCAAAGACCCAGCACGCAATGGGGCTGGTGGAACCTCGGATACCACACTTACCTGTTGCTCGTGCCTGGCGCGCCGGCGGCGGATTTGCAGGCGCAGCTTCGCGAGCTGCCGTCGCGGTACGTTGGCGACGAAGAGAAGCAAAGCGGTTATCGCCAGTTTCTCTATTTGCAGCCGTTGACGGATATTCATTTGCACTCCCATTATCGCGGCGAGGTCGAGCCGAACAGCGATATTGCCTACGTGTACGTTTTCTCCGCGGTCGCGCTTTTCATTCTGATCATCGCTTGCATCAATTTCATGAATCTGGCGACCGCGCGCTCGGCGCAACGCGCCAAAGAAGTCGGCATGCGCAAAACCGCCGGCGCGGTGAAGAGCCAATTGGTCAGACAATTTCTCGGCGAGTCGATTTTGTTGGCGATTTTCGCCTTCATGGTGGCGCTGCTGCTCATCGAGTTCTTCATGCCCTCGTTCAATCAGTTGGCGAGCAAGTCACTCTCGCCACGCTACTTCGAGCAAATCCCCTTTTTCGCCGGAGCATTTTTGTTTGTGGTCATTGTGGGCGTCGTCGCCGGCATTTACCCCGCTTTTGCTTTGTCCGCCTTTCAGCCGGTCGAGGTATTGAAGGGAAAAGCTTCCTCCGGCGCGAAGGGAGCTTTTCTCAGGAAAGGCCTCGTCGTTTTTCAATTCGCCATTTCGGTGGCGTTGATCGTGGGTTCGATGGTGGCCTTTCATCAAATGCGTTTCATGCAATCCAAAAATCTCGGCTTTCAAAAAGCGCAGATGGTGGTGCTCAATGTGCGGAACAACGAGGAGGTGATCCGCCGCTTCGAGTTTTTCAAAGCCGAGCTCGAGCAAATTCCCGCCGTCACTGGCGCGGCCTTTTCTTCATCCGTGCCTGGTCGAGGCAACAACACGAACGTCATCAGCAGAAAGGAAGGCATGAACGAAGAAGGCCAGACGATGTCCATTCTGGCCGTTGATTATGATTTCGTGCAGAACTACGGACTCGAGCTGGTGAGCGGCCGCGCCTTTTCAAAAAAATTTGCCACCGATACCGCCGCTTTCGTGGTCAATGAGGCGACGGTCAAAGCGCTTGGCTGGCGCAAAGCCGAGGAAGCGGTGGGCAACAAGCTCACGCGCCAGTTTTCCGATACGCGCCAAATCATCGGCGTGGTCAAGGATTTTCACTTTAGTTCGGTCCAAAATGCCATCGAGCCGCTGGTGCTGCAAATTCATCCGCGCTGGTTCAATTATATCTCGGTGCATATCGACGCGAAAGACGTTCCAGGAACTTTGTCGCTGCTTCGTGAAAAATGCCAGGCACTTGCTCCAGGCCGGCCGTTCGAATACTTCTTTCTCGATGACGATTTCGACCGCCAATATCGTTTGGAGGAGAGAGTCAGCCAAATTCTGAATGTTTTTACTGCCATCACGATTTTTGTTGCCTGTTTGGGATTGTTCGGCCTAGCGTCTTTCATAGCCGAGCAGCGCACGAAAGAGATCGGCATTCGCAAAGTGTTGGGCGCGACGGTGTCGAATGTGACGTTGTTGCTGTCAAAAGATTTCGTCAAACTCGTGCTGGTTGCCAATCTCATCGCGTGGCCGGCGGCGTATTTTGCCATGAACAAATGGCTGCAAGCCTTCGCGTATCGCATCGACCTCGGCTGGTGGATCTTCGCGCTCGCAGGCGGCGTGGCGCTAGCCATCGCGCTGCTCACCGTGAGCACGCAAGCCATCAAAGCGGCGCTGACGAATCCGGTGGAAGCGCTGCGCTATGAATAAAGAAGTAATCAGTGATCAGTAACCAGTGATCAGTAACCAGTGATCAGTAACCAGTGATCAGTGACCAGTGATCAGTAACCAGTGATCAGTAACCAGTGATCAGTAACCAGCAACCAGTGATCAGTTTGATCAATATTCTGCGAACTGATCACTGATAACTGATCACTAAACACTGGAGTCAAAAATGCTCAAAAACTACCTCAAAACTGCGACACGCAACCTGCGCAAGCACAAGCTTTATAGCTTCATCAACATGGCGGGATTGGCGCTGGGCATTGCCGGCAGCAGTTTGATGCTGCTTTTCATTCTCGACGAGCTGAGTTACGAGCGCCACCACGAGAAGGCTGATCGTATTTATGCCGTCTTCAATTGGTGGCATTTCGGCAACTACGAGCTGAACGGCAATACCATCGCCCCGGCGATGGCGCCGGCGTTGAAAGAGGAATATCCGGAAATCGCGACGGCGGTGAGGAGTTGGACGTGGAGCCGGCCACTGATCATCTATAATGAAAAACGATTTTATGAGGAACGTTTCGTTTTTGCCGATCCTGAAGTGTTCGACGTCTTTACGTTTTCTTTTATTGTCGGCGATCCGCAAACCGCGCTGCGCGAGCCGTATTCGGTGATTTTAACTGCGGCGGCGGCGCAAAAATATTTCGGCGAAGAAAATCCGCTGGGCAAGCGCATTTCCTTTTGGGATAACGCCGACGCCAGCGTGTTGCGCAGCCGCGCGTTCAACGGCAATGCGTTCGATCTCACCGTCACCGGCGTCGTCGCGGATTCTCCGTTCAATTCCAATCTCGAATTTGATTTTGTGGCGTCGTTCAGCACTTTTGGCGATACATACGAAAAAGAGATGTGGAGCACGGGGCCGGTCACTTATCTTTTGTTAAATGAAAACGCCTCCGCAAAACAACTTGAGGCGAAACTCCCCGCCTTTGTGGAAAAAAATATCGGCCAGGATTTGCAAAAGGCGGGGCAGCAAGCCAGGCTATTTCTCGTGCCATTGAAAGAAATTCGCCAATACTTCACCGGCGGCATGACATTTATTTTCGCCCTTTCCGCTCTCGCCGTGCTCATTTTATTGG
>JBOHQZ010000332.1:0-7128 GCA_050732275.1 bacterium | reverse complement strand
AATCGTTTTGCCTTTTTGCTTTAATTGCAAGATGACGTCGCGAATCTCCTTGCGGCCAATCGGATCGACGCCATCGGTCGGCTCATCCAATAACAACAGATCGGGATCGTTGATCATGGCCACGGCCAGGCCGAGGCGTTGCATCATGCCTTTGGAATACTTACGGATTTTCGTATTACCCCACTTGTCCATACCGACGAGTTTGAGCAGCTCCGGAATGCGCTGCTGCCGCTGCTCTTTTTGCACTCCGGCAAAGCGGCCAAAATAATCCATTACCGCGCCGCCTTTGAGAAAATCGGGATAGCGATGGTTCTCCGGCAGATAACCGATACGGCGGCGCAGCTCGTAGTCGGAAATCGGCTTGCCGAAAAGCGTGGCCGCACCCGAAGTCGGATGCAAAATACTGAGCAGCAACTTGACGAGCGTGGTCTTGCCGGCGCCATTCGGGCCTAATAATCCGAAGACGCTGCCCGCGCCGATCTGCAATGAGACGCCGTCGAGCGCGTGCAGCTTGCCCCGATTGAAATATTTCGCTAAGTTTTCAGTTTGAATAATACTCAACTTTGCCTCCGTTTTGTTCATGCTCTTACGGAAGGCGAGGCGGGAAAGTTGCGAGGTGCAGAAGAGATTCTCAATGAAAGGGCTCCAACGAAACTGGCAAGCCCAAGATTTTCCCGACAAGACACCGGGCGGACGGGCTGCTGACCGATAGATTTCATCAGCTCAATCCGTTCAATCCGAATACAAAAAAAATTAGTAAGCGGATTGAGCAGATTAAGCTGATAAGTGTTTTGCCTTTGAAAATCACGCGGGATTTCCAATTCTAAGGGCGTCATAAACTGATCGTCAACGCCCCGGCACGCCCTCCATCTTTTCCAACTCCGCCACCACGGCGCCCAGCTTGAACGCCTTCACATAAATTTGGCTGGTCATCATCACCGGAATTTTGCGGACGTCGTCGGTCATGTGTACCACCACCCGGCCCTTCTGCTGAAACAGCGCCGGCGTTTTCAAAAACGGTTCGACAACGAGACACGTAAACTTGCCGGCTTTGATATTGATTTTTTCGCGGCCATGCACGACGACCTTCAGCGGAAACAATTTGCCGTCGGAATGGTTGTCGATAAAAGCCGTGTCGCCCGGCGCCAGCGTCATCGTGCGGATGAAATACATCGCTGAAAGCACATCTTGCACGAAAGGCGGCACCGCAAGCGTGTCGCGCTTGTCGCCTTTTTTGGTGATGGCAAGATGGTTGAGTTGATCGAAGGTCACTTCCTGATCGGCCTTGAATCCGCCTTCGCGCAACTGTTTCCTGAACCACCAACTGAAAATGCCGTCGGCGTCGGTGTACGATTCGACGCGATCTTCGACTTTATAAAACTTCGAAAAAAAACTGTTCGACCAAGCTTCCGAGACAATATGGTAACTTGGCCGGCCATTCACTTCGACGATCTTGGGAATTGACAAACGGGCGTTGCCGGCGACGATCGGGCCATAGCGCACCAGAAAAGTCAATCTCTCGCCGGCGCCAAACGCCGGATTGGGAACGACACGCAGCGGCGCAACAGTCGATGAGTTATGGTGCGAATTGGAAGCGTCTGCCAGCGAATCGGTTTGCGCCAAAGCGGTGAGTGGAACCGCAACGGCAAGCCACATTCCGAACAAGATGACGGTACGAAACGGTATCTCCAGCCAATGCAGCTTGCTAATTGAACAAGCTTGTTGAAATAGACTTTGTTTTTCTCTCATTAGACTTCCTGTTGATGATAACGTTCGTAGCAACCCCTTTGGATGTGCAGGCGTATAGCGCTTGAAGGCGCAACTACAAACGGTATGATAGTTTTTCCTGAACCTTTTTGAAAGCCAGTTCAACAGATATAGCGCGCATACATTCACAAACTCGCGTTGAGGATTTGCGGCAACGGGTACATTCCTCTTGCTGCGACATCAGCACATCCGCCAGCCGGCCATACGGTCCCCACCGCACGGGCCGCACGGCCCGAATCGGCGGGTAGAATGCGACAACCGGTGTACCCACCATGACCGCAAGATGAAGCGGGCCGGTGCTATTGCTGACAAAAACGGCGGCACGCTGGCACAACACCGCCAGCTCGATGATAGTTAAACGGCTGCACAATGAAAGTTGTTGCGATTTTGTTTGCCGTTGAATTGCCGCAATCAGGTTTTCTTCTGCCGGAGCCCCGGTCAAAATCACCTGTGCGCCAAGGGCGTGTTGAACGCGATCCGCAAGTTGCGCAAAATATTCCGGCGGCCAATCGCGCGAGGAGCCGCCGCTGCCGGGATGGAGGATGATCGGCTTGACGCCGGCGCCGAGCTTATTCAGCTTCGCATCGATTTTTTCCCGCTCGGCTTGGGGAAGAGCGAAATGAAATTCGATTTCCGTGGCGTTGATACCGCATGGCTGCAACAATCGCAGATTGTATTCGGCCTCGTGGCGCGCCGCAATCTTGCGATGCTCGAAGACGCGCCGGTTGAAAAGAAAGCTATACCAGCGATACCCGGTGCCGATCCGCAACGGAATGCCGCTCCGCCACAACGCCCACGCCAAGTCCGGCCGCGGATATAGCATAACCGCCGCATCGAATTGCCGATGTTGCAGCGCGTGCGCGAGACGCCGCACATTGCCGCCGATCTCCGCGCCATCGAGCTCCAAAGTTTCATCCACGTGCGGGTGGCAGCGCGTAATCTCGGCGGTATAATGCCGCACCAAAAATGTGACGTGTACACCCGGCCAAAACTTTTTTAGCGCGGTCGCTACCGGCGTGGAAAGAATAACATCGCCAAGCCGGTCGGTGCGGATCAGCAAAATCTTCCGCAGCGTCATGCCCCGCTTTCAGGCGATTGCCGGCGGCGCTCCTGAATGAAATTGACCAGCGTCGGCATGATGCGCTCCAATTCGTCGTCGATAATTTGGGCGCAAATCCGGTAGGTTTCTTTGTCGCTGCCGATGGGATCGAAAATTTCGTCATCTTCGGGATCGTCCTGGCTCGTCACCTCGTTGCTATCTCGCGCGAACCGTTTGAGCAGAAAAACATTCTCGCGATATTGCGGAAAGTTTTCGTGCAAGTAATCAACGTGCTCGTGCGCCATGGCCAAAATCAGATCGGCATTTTCCACCAGCTCGGCGGTAATGCCTTGCGAAAGATTTTGCGAAATGTCACCTCCCCTCTCCCGGACAATTTCAATGGAATTGCGCGCGGCGGGCATCCCATCGATGCCGAGCGTGCCGGCGGATTCGATCACGGCCTCGTCCTGCAATCTGGAAGGCAGCTTGAGGCGCAACAGGCCTTCCGCCATCGGGCTGCGGCAACTGTTGCCGCTGCACACAAACAATACATGAAATTTTGAATTTTTGCTCAAGTATCCAGTTCTCCGATTTTTTTGATGACCTCCGTTGTGGACACGGCGCCGGCACGAATGAGCCGCGGCGGCTGCGTCGTCACGTCGAGTATCGTTGAGGGTTGGCGGTTGAGTGGCGGTCCACTGTCTAAAACTAATGCCAGACCTTTGCCAAAAATTTCAGCGATTTCTTGAGCCGAGCCGGCAACCGGTTCGCCACTGCGATTGGCGCTGGTCGCGATGATCGGCGCGCCGAGGCCGTTTGAAATTTCGCGCGCGAGGCGGGTCGCCGGCAGCCGTATCGCGATCTTGCCGGTATCGCCGATCAGCATCATCGGAACGGTTAACGTAGCTTTAAAAATCAGCGTTAGCGGCCCGGGCCAGAATTGCTCGATCAGTGCTTCAGCGGTTGGCGGAATCTCTCCGGCATAATCAAGCAGCATCGATTTTTCTCCGATAATCACCGGCAACGCCTTTTCCGCCGAGCGGCCTTTTAAGGCAAAAACTTTTGCGATGGCCAGCGTTGAACGGGCATCGCCGCCGAGGCCGTACAGCGTGTCGGTCAAGTATGCGATGACGCTGCGCTTTTGCAAGGCGTTCACAGCAGCGGTTATGGCGGCGTTGTTGGGATTCTTGGAATCAGCGACGATAATATCCATTTACCGGTGAGCGAAAGGATAACCGATACGAATTGAATAAAACATTAATTTTGTTTTAAATTGCCATGAGACGCAGAAACCAGCAATGCCATCACACGCGAGAAAACCTCGCCGATGGAAATCTCCAGCATGCACGCATGCGTGCCAAGCGGACACCGCTTGCCGCCGTGCGAGCTGCATGGCCGGCAGGGCAGTTTTTTTTCGATAACAACGTGACTATCGCCAAATGGCGCGAAACCGAACGCCGGCACGGTTGGCCCGAAAACTGTGATGACCTTGCAGTGTGTCGCGACGCCGAGATGAGTCGGGGCGCTGTCGTTGCTCAGCAAAATCTGGCAACGATCGAGCAAGGCAGCGGATTGGCGGAGCGTGAGCTTGCCGGCGGTGTTGATACAAGCCTCGCCGATTTCACGCGCGAGCCGGGCACAAAGTTCGGCATCGCTTTGTCCACCGATCAAATAAATCTGCGCGCCGGTTTCGGCGATGAGCCGCCGCGCCAACCCTGCAAAGCGCTCCGGCGGCCAGCGCTTGGTTGCCCAAACCGAGCCTGGCGCCAGCGCACAAAACCATCTTCCTTTTATATTCTCGTTACAAAAGCTATCGACAATTTGTGTGTCCGCTTCATCCCAGATAATTTTTGGGGACGGCGTTTGGATTGTGCCATTCAGCGTGTGAAGCAAATCCAAATTGCGCTCCACCTCGTGTTTTTGGCGATATGGCACACGCTTCGTAAAAAAACATGCGCCGGCGCTGCGATCAAATCCGATTCGTTGCGGAACCTTCGCCAGCCAAACCAACAGAGCGCTGCGCAACGAGCGATGTGGCACGAGCGCGAGATCATAACGTTCTTGTTGCAATCGCGCAGCCATTTTCCACAACGCCATCAAGCCGCGCTGGCTGCCACGTTTGTCAAAGATCAACACCCGATGAACGAAAGGGTTTTTCTCGAGAAGATTTACCGCTGCCGGAATCACCATAAAATCTATGTGGCATCCGGGAAACTTCTGCTGCGCGGCTTCGGCGAGCGGCGTGGCCAAAATCACATCGCCGATGAAAGCCGTTTGCACGATCAAAATTTTTTTGCTGCTTGCCACTGCTCACTGTTCACTGAAAACTGATCACTGATTACTGGCTTCGTCTTCCAACGGCGATGCATCCAGAACCAATGATCGGGATATAGGCGAATGTACTTTTCCAAAACTTTCGTCCAGGCCTCGGTAGCAAGCCGTAGCTTTTCCTCTTCCGAAATGGCGGCGCCGTTTTGGGAAAAATCAAAAGTCAATAATTCGGCTTCAACGCGATGGCGGCCGTTGGGTTCGCGGATGGCAACGCAAAATACGATCGGCGCTGCCGTTTTCAAAACAAAAGCCGCCGGGCCGCGCCCGGTCGAGGCCGGCCGGCCGAGAAAATCTACAAAGATGCCGTTGCTGCCGGCATCCTGATCGGCGAGGATGGCGACGAATTTTTTTTCATGCAGCGCTTTCAAAATGCCGCGCAGCGCCGCGCCGCGCGGAATGGAGGGCATGTTCATCTTTGTCCGGGTTCTGCGAATCAGCGCATCGACATACGGATTGTTTTGCTCTTGGTAAAGATAGACCATCGGATATCGCATCAACGCGACGAGCGCGCCCATGTATTCCCAGTTGCCGAAATGGCCCGTCATGCAGATTGCGCCTTTGCCCAGCGCCAAGGCTTGTTCATAAGGATTCTGCTCGGGGGGCATGGCAAAACGAATGTGTTGGCGCAGCCCGTTTGCAGAGAGCCTGGGTAGCCGCAAATATTCGAGCATCATCGTGCCGAAATTTTCATAAGAGCGCCGCGCGATGCGCTGCAATTCCGCCGCGGATTTTTCCGGAAAAGCCTGCGCCAAGTTTTCCAACGCCACCCGGCGGCGAATGCGCAAGATCGAAAAAGTGAATTTGCCCAGCATTCTGCCGAGAACGAGCACCACTGCAAGTGGCAGCATTTGCGCCAGAAAAAGCAGGAAAAGCACGCCTTGATATTCGAGCCAATGCTTGAGACGACGCATAATCCAAAGTAGGCAAAAATTCTCTGATTGTCAATGTGAAAGTCGGGCGAGGCGGGTTGCCGCATGTAATGCCTCGGTCTGGGTGGAAGAACACCATCCGGACGCTTTGTCATACGCGATTCCGGTGAGTTCTCGAAGCTCAGCGTCCTGACGGTCCGCTTTTAACTGAGGGATCCCGCTGCATCGAGTTTTTGCTTGCTTTTTTCCCTTCGTTAAGATATAATGGGGACGGCTGATTTTCATTCTCAAAAACTACCATTTCAAGCGAATTGCATGCTCGGAAACTGGAATCTGCTCGGCGGGATACTGGTGAAATCCATAGTCGTTTTGGCGGGCATGGGCGGGATTTGCCAAAGCGCCCCACCGGAGGAAGCCAGGCCGTCACAAAGCCCGGCGAAGCTTTACGCCGATTCAGCTCAAACCCATATTGACAGTTCTGCCACGCGGCGCGCCATCATGGTGTCTGTATTGCAACGGCTGAAACCGCGGTATAATGCCGGATACCATGCAGCCCCGATCCATCCCTATTTTCGCGACGAGCAGCGCGTGGTCCACGACATGCGCCGGCTATTGATCTTCGTTGACAGAAACCTCGTGCGCGGCTTCGAATCCGTACCCGAGCTGGTCGAGATTGCACAAAAGCTGCCCGCAGCAAAACAGACAGCTATTATCCGTCTCGCGGTTGCCGGCAGTGTTGCCAACTTTACGACGGAGACAGCCATGAAGCACTTGCGCCGGCACAAGTTCTCATTCGTGCAATTGGAACCGGACCGGGTTCGCTTCGGCACGTCTTTCAAGGGCGTCCATGCGAGCTTATTGCGGAACATTGAAATGCAAGCTTACACCTTAAGCCTGCCCAAGCTGCGCGCCAATTATATGTACGCCACATATCCAAAATTTGTGAGCCATAGCCTCTATCTCTCACCACTCGCGCGCGTGGGATTGGCCTACACGCGTTGGGATGAATTGGATATTTTCAACCTCAGTTACGCGATGGGCGGCGGTTACGGCGTTGTTAGCCACGATCATAAGAACAGAACGACGGTGTGCGGCCTGCGCCTGCAAAAAAACAAAAATTGG
>JBOHQZ010000331.1:0-7149 GCA_050732275.1 bacterium | reverse complement strand
GCGAAGGGTCGCAATATGTTGCGCACAGTGCAAACGGTGATCGTCGACGAGATTCACGCGCTGGCGCGCGACAAGCGCGGCTCGCATCTCGCGCTTTCGTTGGAGCGACTCGAGGCGCTGTGTGATTCTCCACCGGTCCGCATCGGCCTTTCCGCCACGCAACGACCCATCGACGCGATCGCGAGATTTCTCGTGGGCAACAAACGTATTGACCCCTCCGGAATTCCGAATTGCAGCATCATTGATACTGGTCACCTTCGCACCCTCGATCTGGAGATCGAGGTTCCCGTGACCGAGCTTTCCGCGGTTTGCTCGCACGAGATGTGGGATGAGATTTATCATCGACTCGCTGAGCTGATCAAATCTCATCGCAGCACACTTGTCTTCGTCAACACGCGGCGAATGGCCGAACGGGTTTGTCATCACCTCACGCAATTGCTCGGCAACGACGCTGTAGCCAGTCATCACGGCAGCCTCTCGCGCCAGATTCGTCTCGCTGCCGAAGAGCGCTTGAAAGCCGGAGAACTCAAAGCCATTGTTGCCACCGCCTCGTTGGAATTGGGCATCGACATCGGTTATATCGATCTGGTTTGTCAACTCGGCTCGCCGCGCGCGATTGCGACTTTCTTGCAGCGCGCCGGCCGCGCCGGTCATTCGCTTGGCGTGATTCCAAAAGCGCGGCTGTTTGTGCTGACGCGCGACGAGCTGCTCGAATCTATGGCGCTCATTCGCGCGGTGCGCCATGGCCGGTTGGATCAAGTCGAGATTCCGATTGCGCCATTGGATATTTTGGCGCAGCAAATCGTCGCCGAGGTTGCAACTCAGGAATGGAATGAGGACGCGCTCTACGAATTGTGTCGCAGCGCCTGGCCTTATCGCAATTTGCCGCACCAAGATTTTGACGCGGTTGTAACCATGCTCAGCGAGGGAATTGGCCGCAGCAATCGTCGTGGCGCGTATTTGCACCGCGACATGATCAATCGCCGGTTGCGGCCTCGCCGGAGTGCGCGGCTCGCGGCGCTCACTTCGGGCGGCGCCATTCCGGAAAATGCGGATTATCGCGTCGTGACGGAATCGGAGCGCGCGTTCGTCGGTACGCTCAACGAAGACTTCGCCATCGAAAGTATAGCCGGCGATGTTTTCATTTTGGGCAACACCTCCTGGCGCATCAAGCACGTGCGCGGCGGCGAAGTGGTGGTCAACGACGCACAAGGAGCAGCCGCGACCATTCCCTTCTGGCTCGGCGAAGCACCTGGCCGCACCATCGAGCTTTCGGCGGAAGTTTCCAATCTGCGTGAAGAACTGGTGCATCGGACTAATGGTTTAGCTTCGCCTGAGAAAGAATTTTCAGGCTCAATACAAAAGTCACCTGAAAGTGACTGTAATCCGCATGATAGCGAGGCGCCTTTAGGCGGCTTCAACTTTGAGCCTGCGATTTCAATCGCAGGCTGGCTTCGCCAAGAATGCGGCGTCAATGAGTGGGCGGCTCGGCAAGCGCTCGAATACGTCGCGGCGCAAAAGGCGGCCATCGGACTCGCGCCGACGCAAAAGCAAATCGTTTTCGAGCGTTTCTTCGACGAGGCGGGCGGCATGCAACTGGTGATTCACTCGCCATATGGCGCGCGCATCAATCGCGCCTGGGGATTGGCGCTGCGCAAACGCTTTTGCCGCCAATTCGATTTCGAGCTGCAAGCCAGCGCGGATGACGACGGCATCGTGCTCTCGTTGGGGCCGCAGCACAGTTTTCCCATCGAGCAACTGTTCAAATTTCTGCATCGGCAAAATGCCGAGCACATCCTCACGCAAGCTTTGCTGGCGGTGCCGATGTTTCAAATTCGCTGGCGCTGGAATCTCACGCGCGCGTTGGCCGTGCTGCGCCAAAACGGCGGCAAAAAAATTCCACCGCCGCTGCAACGCATGCGCGCCGATGATCTGCTCACCGCGGTGTTTCCGGCGCAAACCGCCTGCTTTGAAAACCGCCCCGAGGATGTCGAGATTCCCGACCACCCGCTGGTGAATCAAACGGTTTACGATTGCCTGCACGAGGCGATGGATTTGGAGCGCTGGCTGCAATTGATCGGCGATATTCAAGACGGCAAAATCGAGCTGATTGCGCGCGACACGCGCGAGCCTTCGCCATTCAGTTACGAGCGCCTCAATGCCATGCCGTATGCCTTTCTCGACGACGCGCCGCTGGAAGAGAGACGCGCGCGTGCCCTCGCCACCCGCCGAACGTTGAAGGTGGATGATGTACGTGATTTGGGCCGCCTCGATTCCGCCGCCATTGCGCAAGTGCGCGCCGAGGCCTGGCCTCTCGTTCGTGATACGGATGAGCTGCACGATGCCTTGCTGATCATGAAAGCGTTGCCGGAGCAAGAAGGCGAAGAATGGACGACATGGTTTCAAGAGCTGGTGCATTATGGCCGCGCCACGACGGTGCAATGCCAAAACGGGCCGCGCCTGTGGATCGCTGCGGAATGTTGGCCGCTAATGCAAGCCGCCTTTCCGGAACTTATTGCAATTCCGCCCGTCACTGTTCCGGAAGCACTGGCGAAAGCGAACAGCGCCTCGGAAGCCTGGGTGGAATTGGTGCGCGGCCGGCTGTCGTGCATTGGCCCAACGACTGCGAGTCAAATCGCTGCTGATCTCGGCATGGCCCACCAACATGTGCAGCTTGCGCTTGAAGCGCTGGAAGGAGAAGGCTTTGCGCTACGAGGACGATTCATCGGCAATGCAAGTGAAATCGAGATGCAAAAAACGCCATCTCAAGAATGGTGCGAGCGCCGTTTGCTGGCGCGAATTCATCGCTTGACGCTCGACAACTTGCGCCGGCAAATTCAGCCGGTTGAGCCGCATGATTTTATCAGATTTCTCATCGCGCATCAACATCTGTCATCCGAAACGCGCTTGAGCGGCGAGCGAGGATTGGCCGAGATCATTGCGCAACTGCAAGGCTTCGAGATTCCGGCCGCCGCATGGGAGAGAGATATTCTCGGCCGCCGGTTGGAGAATTACGATCCTGCTTGGCTCGATCACCTCTCGCTCTCCGGCGAAGTGGCGTGGGGTCGATTGCGCCACCCCATCAAATCCGAAGATGAATCATCCAACGGCAGCACGCTGACTCGCGTCGTGCCGATTTCGTTGGCGCTGCGTCAAGACTTGTCTTGGCTATTGTCGGGGACGCGCAAACAATATGAGAATCACATTCGGAGCAATGCCCGCGTGGTTCTGGAAACGCTTGCCAGTTATGGTGCGCTTTTCTTTGATGATCTTTTGTCCATCACTCAGTTGCCATCAACGGAATTAGAAGAGGCGCTCAGCGAATTGGCCGCGCTGGGATTGGTTATTGCCGACGGCTTCGCTGCCCTCCGCTCTATTGTCTCTCATCGCCGCCACAGAATCTCTCGAACCGAGCGCGACTGGCCGCGTCGAAACGGCAAACCGATTCGCCCTCATTCTCGCGGCGGCCGCTGGACATTGTTTCCTGGAAAAGATGCACAAAACGACATCTCAAGAATAGTGTCGCCCGAATCTGACGACCGTACTGAGCGTTGGGCCTGGCAACTGCTCTCCCGTTATGGCCTCATGTTCCGCGACCTACTGGCCCGCGAATCCGTCGCACCGCCGTGGAAAGTTCTGTTGCCAGTCTATCGCCGCCTCGAAGCTCGTGGCGAGGTTCGCGGCGGCCGCTTCGTGAATGGCGTTGCCGGCGAGCAGTTCGCGACTCCAGATACGGTTGATCAACTCCGGCGCGTCCGTGACCAAAAACCAAATGGTGAATGGCTGATACTCTCCGCCTGCGATCCGGTGAATTTGTTTGGAATAGTGACCTCCGTCCCACGCATACCAGCCATGCGGACGAATTTGCTCGTGGTGCGCGACGGCCGGTTGGTTGCTTCAAAGCTGGCGGGGGAGCTTCGTCTTCATGAGAAGATAGGGCAGGAAGTGGCGGAGGAAATGAGGAGGGCGATGAAGCACGCTGCGCTCCCGAAAATTCATTGTTTATAGTGAGTCCGTTGGGAAATACTTTTGAAACTAGCTGAAATCGTTCTGGCTCTTATTCCCTCGACAAAACCATTCCCAGCCCCGATAGCGCGCTCGCGGACGGCACCGGATAAAACTGCACCGCATAGTCGTTCGGCAAGCCCGCCTTTTTTCGCGCATATTCCAATGCGTCGTAAAGACCGCCAAATTCATCAATGAGTTTTTTCTCTTTGGCTCCTTGTCCGGTCCAAATGCGGCCCTGCGCCACTTCGCGCACGTGCGCCATATCCAGCTTGCGGCCCTCCGCCACTTTCTGCAAAAACGGCTCGTAATAAAAATTCAGCGCACGCTGAATCCAATTCTCCAGCTCCGGCGACGGCGGCTGAAAAACATCCATGAGCGGGCTGTATTTGCCGCGGTCGAAATTTCGCACGTACAAATCGGCGCGCTTGGCGAGATCGTAGAAAAAGGGAATCGCCGTTATCACGCCGATGCTGCCGGTCATCGTCAACGGACTCGCAAAAATTCTCTCGCCGTAGGCTGAAACATAATATCCGCCGCTGGCCGCCAAATCACCCATGGAAACGATGATCGGCTTTTCCTTTCGCACTTTGCGAATTTTCCGCGCAATCTCATCCGAAGCCACCGCTGAGCCGCCGGGCGAATCGACGCGCAGCACGATGGCTTTCGTGTAACGGTCGTTCAATGCCGCATCGAGTTGTTTCATGACAGTCTCGGAGCCGGTACTGCGGCCTTGCGCGAAAAAAGGAATGGGCAAGCCGCCGGGCGGCGTGCTTTCACCGGAAACAATATCGCCATAAACCCCGATAACGGCGACGCCCTTTTGTCGCTGCCAATTCGTGTCCCAGGCTTTCAAATTGGCAACGTTCATCAGTCGTTGGCGATTGCTATCGCCGAAAACCATTTGCGCGGCGAAGTTTTTGGCGTCTTCATACCAGCCGATTTCATCCACCAGGCGCAACTCTTTTGCGGTGGCGGGAAATAACAAGCTCGACAACGTATCGCGCAGTGATTGGGTCATTTGCCTGCCGCGGCCTGCCGCAATCTGATTGAGCATCCCCTCGTAAGTCTCATCCACGAGTTGGTTCAGCTCCTCGATCTTCACCGCGCTCAAGCTGTCGGAAATGGGATTGAGCGAAGATTTGTATTTGCCCGCGGTGTAAGTGCGCACGTCGATGCCCAGCTTCATCGCCGTGTAGCGATATTTGACCGACTGAAAATGAATGCCGTACTGGCCGATGCCAGCAAGCTCAGCGATCATGATTTTGTCCGCATGGCTGGCGATATAGTATTCCGCCACACCGGCAAACGCGCCTCCGGTGTCGTCAGCATCGAGATACGCGATCACCGGTTTGCCGGCGGCGCGCACGCGTTTGATCGCCGCGCCCAACTCTTGCAGATTGCCGCCCAAACCAAAAATCGGATAGCTCGTCGAAAAATTTTTGATGTGCAGCAGCAACCCGCCGATTTCAGGCGATTCGGCGACGCGATCCAGTTCGCGAATCACGCTCTGCATGCCGCGCTTGCCTTTGCCAAAAACAAAGCCGCCGAGCGAGGGCGGCGGCACATCATAATCGGGATACCCGCCTTCGAGCTTAATCTCCGCGATTTTCTTTGCACCACGCACAAAGCTCGGTTGGCGAAATTGCGTGGCGTTCAAAGTTATCCGCGCGCCGAGATTTTTATCTTCTGCGCGTACATTGTCTGTCGTAACGCTCAAAGTAGGCAGATCAAAAGCGAGTCCGAAAGTGAGTTCTCGCGTGCCGTTGCGTAGATCACGCCAACTTCCGCGCAGGTGCAATCCATCAGCCAGTTTGAAATCGCCGCCAAGCTTGAACGGCGCCGTGTCGCGATTGGTTTGATCCATCATTGCGATTTCGGCGGCAATTGTGAACCGATCATTGCCCAAAGGCCGCACACCGAGCCCGAGCGTGTGTTGCGCCTTGATTTCGATATTATTGAATGCCGGCGAATTGAAATGATTCCACACGTAACCGAACGACAAGCCATTCGTCGGACGCCAAAACGTGCCGAGATGATACGCGCGCCGCGTCCGCTTGCCGGTCAAATCGCCGGAGAGCCATTCGGTGATGAATCCAATGCCGCCGCCCTTGCCGCCAATGGCCGTGCCGAGCAAGTAGAAATTCGTTACCGTGGATTCCGTTCCCAAACTCGCGCGACGATAGCTCAACAGCGGCAGCAATGGCGTACCGGTGATTTGAAAATGATGCTCGAGCGCCGCGTTAGCGTCATTCAAGAAAAGGCTGTAAGAAAAATTTTGACCGTGGGGAATGGCGAGCAACGCGGGGTTTACCAATAGATTGGCTGGCACATCGGCAGTGGCGACGAAGGAGAAATTGTGGGCGCTACCATTTTGAATGCCGATTCCTTGGCACCAAGCGAGAGAGGACAACATGAGTAAGACGGCGGTCATGCCCAGAGCGCGTTTCATCTTGGCTCCTTTGTTTCTGTAGATTTACACGAGAATAAGACGCCATCAAAAAACAAATCCCCAACGGATTGATGAAACCAACTGTTTATGCTTTATCCGTTGGTTTCATCAATCCGTTGGGGATTTAGAAGAATGGGCGCAATTTTTCTACTCTGAATAGACCATTTACGCAGCGATACTGGGTTTTCTGCTCAAACCGCGGCCATGATCTTGCCATTTTCAACGACGGGCAACACGACGAGATGATAGCCGTAATCGAGCAGAATGTCCATCGCTCGCTCGCTGGCGTATTCGCTCAACTCAATAAGCCGATCCTCGTCGTCGGGTTTTGTAAAGTCCAACCACCATGAGTTTACACTTTCCGGGCTTGGCTCAATGCTGACGAATTTGACTTCCGGAAATTTTGTTTCAATATCCTTCACCAATTGATCGACCAATTCTTGCAGTTTATAATTGAGTTGCATGGGATACCTCCAGAGTTATTGCATTGATAAATTCCTCAGCTTTTTTCAACTCACCTGCAGCCACTTTCTTGCTTACGGATGAAAGTTTGTAATCGGCTTCAGCCCGAACCTTATAGTCCCTTTATAGTCAAATCAGTGCAAAAAAAGCAAAGATTTTTTTGATGAGTTTCATTTCGCTCAATATTTATGCGGCTTTTATGGGGTTTTCAAAAGCCTCCAACTTTTTGA
>JBOHQZ010000330.1:2664-7160 GCA_050732275.1 bacterium | reverse complement strand
CAGATATGAAATCAGGCAAGCTGAGATCAATCCTGAGATCAGCAAGGCGGATTTCGCACCAATTCCGTAAATGCGCTTCATCAATAGAACAGAAAAGTGTATCCGCCGAACTTCGCCGAAATCACCGAGTGTCGCCGAAATTTTTTCAGTGACTCTTGGTGTTTTCGGCGTTTCTCGGCGGGAAATTTTTTACAAAACTCTAAGGAGATTGGGTTATGAAAAAAGTTTTGCAAATGTTTATCGTGAGTCTGATGCTGGTGTCTGCTGTATTCGCGCAAACACAGCGCCAGCGCAATGTCGCCATTTTCGTTCACGAAGGCGTGGAGTTGCTCGACTTCGGTGGGCCAGGCGAGGTGTTTGCCGCCACGCAAGGGTTCAACGTTTACACCGTTGCTCCCTCCGAAGACGCGCTGATCAGCCAGCGGTTTTTGAAAGTTTTGCCGGCTTACACAATTTATAATTGCCCCAAGCCCGACATCATCGTTTTGCCGGGCGGCGCCACGAACATTCCGGCAAGCAATGACGACGTCATCAAATGGGTGCGCGAATCGGCGGCGCATACCGAGATCATGCTCTCCGTGTGTACCGGCGCGCTGTTGCTCTCCAAAGCCGGTTTGCTCGACGGCAAGCAAGCCACAACATGGTACGGCTTCATCGACCGGCTGCAGGAAGTCACGCCCAATGCTAAGATACTCCGAAACACGCGCTTTGTGGACAACGGACAGATCGTAACGACTGCCGGCGTCTCCGCCGGTATCGACGGCGCGTTGCGCGTAGTTACTAAACTGATGGGAAAGGAGGCCGCTCGCGCGACAGCCAAGTACATGGAATATGACAAGTGGGATTCCAACGCTGGACTCATCATCGACAATGAATTCACGGCTGCTGTTAAGAAAGACGGTGTCGATGCCGCGCTCAAAGCCCATCAAGCCGTGCCTGCGGGAAATGGGAGTCTGCCGAAATTTTATGAAGGCGACATGCTCAATCTTGGCCTCGAACATCTGGAAAAAGGCCAGGTCGAGGCGGCGATCAAACTGCTCGAACTGAATGTCAAAGCCTATCCTCTTTCGTATGCTTCGCACAAGGCGTTGGGCGAGGTCTATTCGCGCGTCGGCAAAAAAGATTTGGCGCTCAAAAGCTACAAAAATTTTTTGGAAGTGAACCAGGGCGATCTTGAAGTCGTCGATAAAATCGGGTTGTCTGAAGCAATGAAATTGTTCGGCAAGCTCAAGGATGAAAAGCGCCTGAACGAGGCGGCGATGAACACGCTCGGCTACCGGTTGATGAGCGCCAGCAGAAATCAAGAGGCGATCGACGTTTTCAAACTCAACGTTGCGGCGTTTCCGCAATCCGGCAATGTTTATGACAGCTTGGGTGAAGCTTATTTGAAAACCGGTGAAAATCAAAAGGCCATTGAGAGCTACAACAAGTCTTTGGAATTGGATCCGTCGAATAGTAACGCGGTAGCGATGCTTAAAAAGCTCACGGAAAAATCATAAAGCGGTAACGAGGGCAACCGGGTGATCAAAGGAAAAAACGATTAAGGGCAAAACTATTTGATTTCGTTTTTAATGCCAATGACCCGTTGTCATGCTAAAGGGATCAAAAGCAAAAAAGTCAAAATGATTAAGGTCAAAATCATTGAACCGCTTTTAATTATTTTGACCTCAAAGATTTTGACCTTTATCTTTTGTTAGTCATTCGCATTTTAAATTGTTTTGCTCATAATAGTTTTGTCTTCAAAAATTTTCGTGATTGTGATAGTTTTTTCAGAATAATACTTTTGAGCTTGCAAGCTCAATCGCAGACGGAGTTGTCGTCTAATGGCACCACTTGTTCGCTCGACTTTGAATGCTGTTGTTTTGCTCTTCGTTGCCGGTTCAGCGCTTGCGACGCAGGAGGAATTTCGGCTGCAGCGCCTCGATGGTGCGATCAAACTTGACGGGCACAGTGACGAGCCAGCCTGGCAGATAATCGTGCCGCTTCCGCTTACGATGCGGCAGCCGACTTTCTCTGGAACGCCGACGGAGCGTACGGAAATCCGCCTCGCGTATGATGACGACTTTCTGTATGCCTCCGGACGTTTTTATGATTCGGATCCCTGCGGCGTGCGGGTCAACTCACTTTATCGCGACCGCAACGAGGGCGATGACACGTTCGATCTCATCGTGGACACGTTCAACGACAACGAAAACGCCCTGTGGTTTTGGACGAACCGCGCGGCGACCTCGCCATATCCAACGACGGCAGCGCGTCGAACGAAAATTGGAACACCTTATGGGAAGTTGCCTGCGCACAAAACGCGGAGGGTTGGTTTGCTGAAATGCGCCTGCCATTTTCCAGTCTCGGCTTTCAAAACCGCAACGGGCGAACCGTCATCGGGCTGATTGCATTGCGCTATATCGCGCGGAAAAATGAGCGTCTCATGTTTCCCGCCGTCTCGCCGAATCGCGATTTTGAATCTCCTTCGCAAGCGCAGGACGTGATTCTGGAGCAAGTGCGCAGCCCGAACCCGTTGTATATCACGCCGTATGCCGTCGGCGGTTATTCGCAAACCGCGCAACCGAATCATGCCGGAACGGCTTATCATTTTAACGACAAATCCGAGCGAGACCTCGGACTCGATGCCAAGTATAATATCACGGGAAATCTCACACTCGATCTGACTGTCAACACCGATTTTGCGCAAGCTGAGGCCGACAATCAGGAAATCAACCTCACACGCTTCTCGCTCTTTTTTCCGGAGAAGCGACAATTTTTTCAAGAGCGTGCGAGCATCGTTGAATTTAAAATTTCTTTGCACGCTTTCGTGCAGTACAACAGCGCGGCTGATCGCATTGCCACGAATGCGCGCTTTCGGTATAATTTGCGTGAGGGAAATGACCTCTGGGTGGTTTACAACGAAGACCTGAATGCGGAACGCGAGCGCAACGAATTAATTTTGCCCCGCACGAATGATCGCACAGTTCTGCTGAAATACACCCACACGTTCGTGCGGATGTGACTAAGGAGGTGATCTTATGAAAGTCAAAACCAACGTCAAAGCCGGCGCCGGCCCACGCATGGATGACAATGGCTGACGCAAAAAGCAGGGCAGCATAACCGGCTGCCCTGTGCAGTTTAAACGTTTTCAACTTCGCCGGCATCGTATTGAAGGCGCTCATTTTTTTAAAAAAACTATTTTGGCTTAACAATGATGAGAATTGAATTTGTGGTAGTGCCTTCAGGCGTTGTAGCTACCGACGCCTCAAGGCGTAACTACAAACAAAGTTGAAAACGTTAGGTGTTTTATGAAATGGTTATTGACGACTCTTGTTCTTTGCGTTTTTCCGCTTGCTGTCAACTCCGTCGGCGACGATGATTGGCCGCAATTTCGCGGCAGAAATAGAGATGGCATTGCAAACGCTATTTCTGAAATCAAACCCTGGCCGAAAGCAGGCCCGCGGCTGGCTTGGCAGGTGAATATTGGCGAGGGATTCTCCGGTATCTCCGTTTCAGGCGACCGCATTTTTACGATGTTTGCAGATGGGAAAAGCGAATTCCTTGCCAGCTTTGAGCTGGCGAGTGGCAAGGAGGTTTGGCGGGTTAAAGTTGACGAGATGCTAAAAAATCAGCACGGCAATGGCCCGCGCTCGACGCCGGCAGTGGACGAGCAAAATGCCTACGGCCTTAGTTCACGAGGCCATTTGGTGGCGGTGGAAAAAAAGACGGGAAAGTTGCAATGGGAAGCTTTTTGCAAAAAGGATTTCAGGAGCGATGGACCTGGCCACGGATTCTCGTCATCGCCGCTTGTGGAAGAAAACATGCTGTTGCTCCAAACCGAGGCTGGCAATGGCAAGGCCCTGGTTGCTTTTAACAAACGCAGCGGCCAAATCTTATGGACCACCGGTTATGGAGGAGACGGCTATTGCTCTCCGACCTCGTTTGTTTTCGACGGCGAGCGGCAATTTTTATTCGTGGCCTCCGAGAAAGCGGCCGCGCTGTCGGCTGCCGGCAAAACCCTGTGGGAAAAACGGGCTGGTCCTGGCCTCATTGCCATGCCGTTGTTCATTGCGCCGGATAAGATTTTCATTCTGGGCAGCGGCGAGACGAACGGCATGCTGATGAAAATCGCCAAAATGCAAAACAACTTTGCCGTCGAAGAAGTGTGGTCGAATAATCAGTTGCGCGACAGCTTCGGCTCGCCGGTTCTTTACAAGGATCATCTTTATGGATGCAGCGGCGCGTTTCTCGTTTGCATCGATCTTGCCACCGGCACACGCAAGTGGACGCAAAGAGGCTTCGGCGAAGGCTCGGTGATTTTGGCCGGCGGGTATCTGATCATCATGGGAGGAAAAGGCAATCTTGCCGTGGCTCAGGCCACGCCTGAAAAATATCTCGAGATCGGCAGTTTCCAAGCGCTGCGGGGAAAATGCTGGACGGCGCCGACTATTGCGCAAGGCAAACTTCTGCTGAGAAATCACGTAGAAATGGTTTGCTATGATTTGGCGGCTCGG
>JBOHQZ010000330.1:0-2564 GCA_050732275.1 bacterium | reverse complement strand
GTCGGCGTTTTGTCTGCGACGCAATTTTATTACACCTTGCTGGCAGAAAAAGTCGCCGTATCGTGGGCAAAAATTTTTTCCGTGCAAGCCGGACAATGGTTTTCATGGATTCCGCTTTCGTTCTTGATTCTCCAACTGGGATCGTACTTTCCCTTCGAGCGGCAACGCTGGCCCCTCCGCCTGTTCATCCATCTTTTTGCCAGCACTGTTTTCGCTTGCATTCATATTGCCTTGCATGCGTTCATTATCGTTTTAACCGAGCCTTTCCCGTGGCGGCAGACTTACGAATTTTCCGACGTCTTTCGCGGCCAGCTCCGCTCGATCATCGATCTCGATTTTCTGATTTACTGGGGCGTTCTCGGCGCGGGCCTGGCATTTTCGTATTATCAAAAATATCGCGAAGGTGAATTGCAAGCGGTGGAGCTGCAAGCGCAACTGGCGCAAGCGCAATTGCAAGCGCTCAAAATGCAGTTGCATCCGCACTTCTTGTTCAACACGCTCAACGCCATCGCCGCGCTGGTGCGCAAGAACGAGAACAAAGCGGCGACCGACATGCTCGCCGGATTGAGCGATCTGCTGCGGCTGGCCTTGGAAAACGTCGGCGCGCAGGAAGTCTCGCTCAAGCGCGAGCTGGATTTTCTCGAACGCTATCTGGAAATCGAGCGAATTCGCTTTGCGGATCGCTTGCACGTGCGCATGCGTATCGCACCGGAAACGCTCGAAGCGCGCGTGCCGAATCTCATTTTGCAACCTTTGGTGGAGAACGCGATTCGGCATGGCGTCGCGGTGCGTGCGACTTCCGGCGTGATCGAGATTTGTGCCGAGCGTCATGACGAGAGATTGCGTTTGCAAGTGAAGGACGACGGCCCTGGATTGCCGGCGGACAAATCGCTCAGCAACGGCGTGGGCTTGTCGAATACGATGGCGCGATTGCAGCGGCTTTATGGCGCCGCGCAATCTTTGGAGTTCAACAACGCGCCGGAAGGCGGGGCGGTGGTGACGCTGGAAATTCCTTTTGAGCTTTGGACGAAGTCCGACTTGCAAGCCTGAAATAATCAAATTTTGAAGTGTCGTCACACCAGTCGGACTTCACTCGCACATAGCGCATGGAAAAAATTCGTACCATCATCATCGATGACGAGCCGTTGGCGCGCGACAGCATGCGCGTCTTGTTGGAGCGCGATTTGGAAATCGAGCTTGTCAGCGAATGCGCCAATGGACATGAGGCCTTGCAGGCAATTCGGGAACTCGCGCCGGATTTGCTTTTTCTTGACGTGCAGATGCCGGAGATGGACGGCTTTGAGATGCTGGCGCGAGTGGAAACGAATCATCTGCCCGTGGTGATTTTCGTCACGGCTTACGACCAGCATGCGCTGCGCGCTTTTGAAGTGCATGCGCTGGATTATTTGTTGAAATCATATTCTGATGATCGTTTCGAAGCGGCGCTGCGGCGCGCCAAAGAGCAAATCCGGCAGAAAAAAGTCAATGAGATCAGCCAACGGCTCGTCGCGCTGCTCGATAGCCAGAAGCAAGAAAAAGCACAGACACCGCCGGAGCCAGGGACATATTTGACACGCCTGGTCGTCAAAAGCGGCGGGCGTGTGTTCTTTTTGAAAACCGCCGAAATCGATTGGATCGAAGCGGCGGATTATTACGTCTATCTTCATGTCGGCGGCAAATCCCACCTGCTGCGCGAGACGATGAATGCTTTGGAAAAACAGCTCGATCCGCGCAAATTTCAACGCGTCCATCGCTCAACCATCGTGAATCTGGATCGCATCAAAGAAATGCAACCGCACGCTCACGGCGATTACTCCGTCATTTTGCATGATGGCACGGCGCTCAAGCTGAGTCGGAGTTATCGTCCCAAACTCGAAGCCGCTTTGGGGCGTTCCTTATAAACTGCAATTGACAGTCACTACCTCCGATTCGCTGCATTCATCCGCTACCTGCTGCAAATTCATTTGTCAAACCGAAAAGCCTTTCTATATTGCAGTAATGAAAACAGTAATTAAATGCAATCTCGTTGTGCTCGTGCTGAGGTTTTGTACGTTGCCTGGCAACGCGGCTGTCGTTGTGCCGGAGGATTTTTTAATCACTTTGGGTCTGCCGGAAGATTTTCTCATTTCTTGCTCAAAACTGCAAACTCAAAGCGCCGGTTCAGCGATGCAAGGCAGCCAATCTCAAGCTGAACTCATTGCGCGTTGCGAAAAAGCGTTGGAACAAAATCCCGAAGATGATCAAGCGCTGGCGCGATTGCATTTTGTCGTCGCGAAAGCGAATGCGATCAATCGCGAAGAAAGCCTTCGCCTCAAGCAGGTGATTCGAAAATACACTCGCCGCGCTGTCACCGTGTTGGCGCCGCTTGATGAACCAGGTGAGCCGCTCATTGTTTCGGGCATGGTGCGCGATGTGGATGGCAAGCCCATCATCGGTGCGCTGATTTACGTTTTTCAGGCCGATGCGAAAGGATATTACGCGCCGGCTCGCGCCATGGACGAGCCGAATGCGCGTTTGTTCGGTTACATGAAAACCGGCGCCGATGGCCGCTATGAATTTCGCAC
>JBOHQZ010000329.1:0-7165 GCA_050732275.1 bacterium | reverse complement strand
ATCTCGCTCGACATGCGGTTGACCAAAAGCGCGGCGGTGATGCCGTGGCCGGTGACGTCGACGATCGAGAAGTAAAGGCGATCGTGGCCGTCAAAATAAATATCGGAAAAGTCCCCGCCGACGCCGATCATCGGCAGATGGCGGACGTCCACTTCGATACGCGGGTGGATGAACGGCCGCGGCACCAGGCTCTGTTGCACCTGCGCGGCAAGCTTGAGATCGCGCGCAATCATCTGCTGATGCGCTTGAATCTCGCGACGCTGCGCTTCGATCTGTTGCCGCATGTCACGGTGCTCGATCGCCTGCCGGACTTTCACGCGAAACTCTTCGAGATCGACGGGTTTGGTGAGATAGTCGAAAGCGCCGAGCCGCATGGCTTCGACGGCGGAGGAGACCGTGCCGCGTCCCGTCAGAATGAGCACCTCGGTATTCGCCTGTTTCTTTTTGGCGGCGCGCAAGACGCCGATGCCGTCGACGTCCGGCATGTGCAAGTCGGTAATTACCAAATCATAATTTGTGGCTTGCAATTTCTCGATGGCGATGCTCCCATCCGCCGCGGCGGTGACGCCATGCCCATCTTTGGTGAGAACTTCCGTAAGCAAAAATCGAATGGCTTGTTCGTCGTCGACAACTAAAATGGAGGCCATCTTGAAAAAAGAAATTTACCGGTTGGCTCGTTTGCCAGTTAGCTCCGACTGCCTTTAAATTTTTTTTAAGGAAAATCTGGACAACCAGGCTAACCAGCTAACAATTTATTTGTAATTGCAGCGCAGCACGACAAGCGTAATGTCGTCGCTTTGTGGGGCGCCTGTTGTATGTTCTTTCACTACGCCGGTGATAGCGTCAACCATGCCGGCAGCGGTGTTGTTGAGATTGGCGTGAATGATCGCCTCGATGCGTTTTTCACCGAACTCTTCGTTGTCGGCGCTCATGGCTTCGCTGACACCGTCGGTATACATCACCACCCAGTCGCCGGCCTGCAATTGGCGCGTCTCGCTTTTGTAAGGCGCATTCGGAAACATGCCCATGAGCAAGCCGCCTTCTTGCAGCGTTTCAAAGCTGCCGTCGGCGTGAAAAAGGTAAGGCGGATTGTGTCCGGCACTAATGGTGGTAATGGCGCCGTTTTTCCGGTCAAAAATGGCGAAAAAGGCGGTGATGAACTTGTCCAGCGTGGTGTTGCTATGCACGAAATTATTGATGCGGAAAACGATCTCTTCAAAAGACACGTCGGCCGTTGTCATAGCGTGCAATGTCGCTTGCAGATTCGACATCAACAGCGCTGCCGGAACGCCTTTGCCGGAAACGTCGGCGATGGTAATCAAATAGCGGTCGTTGTCGATCGGGAAGTAGTCGTAATAATCGCCGCCGACCTGCCGGGTGGGAATATTGAGCGCGGCCAGTTCGAAAACGCCGAGCTGTGGCGCTTCTTTCGGTAGTAGGCGCTGTTGAATCTCGCGCGCAATCGCCAATTCCTCTTCGAGCTTTTGTTTCTCCAGAGTTTCCTGGAAGAGTCGGGCATTTTCCAGCGAGATCACCGCCGCGTTGCAGAGTGTGGAGGCAAATTCGACGTCATCATCAAGAAAATCGGCTTTAGTGATTTTTTCGCCGAGCAGCACGAGGCCGCGCACGGCGCTCTGGTGCAGCATCGGCAGGATCAACATGACGCCGTGGTTCTGCAAGATTCCTCGCAGGTCGTCTTCAACGAGTTTGCCGGTCAGGATGGGTTGGCTGATCTGCTTTAAACGATTTTTAAAGCCTTCATCTTGAAAGGCGTTCACTTCTGCCTCGCCGCGAAAACCCTTGTTGACGCGCAATAGCAGCTCGCCATCATCTTTTGTAAAAATCAAGCAGCGCTGCACCATCATCTCGCCCATGAGCGCATAAGCCAGCACGTTGACGATTTTGTCAACCTCCAGTTGCGCCGAATTAAGCTCATTGCTGATCTCGAATAGCGTGTTGAGCGCCTGATTTTTTTTGTCGAGACGACGATTGGCTTCGTCGCGTTGCTGATAGGCCAGCGCATTTTCAACGGCCGTGGCCGCCAGATTGGCCAGTGAGTTGAGATACTCTAAATCATTCGGCGCGTAGTTCTGCTCGTTGGATTTGTTGCTGTAGACCATAATGCCGAGGCAGCGGCTGTTGGAAAGAATCGGCACGACCAAGCGCAGCCCCAATTTGGCGAGCAGCGCCGCCCACGGCTCGCCTTCCAGCTCGTGCAAAAATTGGGTGGTGGGCTGGGCCAGATCGATCTCGAGCTCCTGGCCGACGTGCGTGCGTGGAATGCCCTTCAGCGTTTCGATGACAAAGCGCTTCTCGCCACGCGCCAGCAACACCACGCCCTTGCCGATCATCATCTTTCCCATCGGGGTAAGCAGCAGCGTGTCGAGAATGTTTTTGAGCTGGAGGGAGGAGTTCAAGGCGCGGCTCACGTCGAACAGCGCTTGCAGCTCGACGATGCGCTCATCCAATTCGCGCGACAGCCGGTGCGGGACATTGTTGCGCCGGCGGGGGCCGCCGTCGCGATAGCCGCTATGAGGCGTTCGCGTTCCCCGAACACCGGTGCCGCGATGCATCTGGGAACGATTGATATAAGTTCTCGGGCGCACTTCCGGCGGCGCATCACCGCGGGTGAGCGCCGGAGGCCGCGCCTGTTTGCCGGTTCTCCTGCCGGCCTTCGGATCTTGATTTGAATCCATTTGACTTCTGCCAATTTTAAAGAATGAATTGAGAGGGAAGTAAATTGACTATTCAGCCATGTGGCATTGCGCGCACAGTCGATGGCCGCAGGCGAAAATTTTTCGCGCCTGAGAGCTTGATCAGGATTTCTTGTGCCGTTTGGAATGACGGCTTTTTCTCTGTCAGGAGCTGAATAGTTGTGGAAGAAAAATTTGAAGTCACTTGAGTGAAGAGACTTCTTTCGAGTCGGCGTGCATGGACTTCTTGTCCAAAAAATATTTCGACATTTTGACCTGGTTGCGCTTGCCGGGCTTCACGTCAAAATCAATCTCATCCATGAGGGTGCGCATGAGATAGATGCCCAATCCTCCCACGCGCATCTGCGCCAGATATTCTTTCATATCCGGTGTTCTGATTTTTTTGGGATCGAAACCGTGGCCCCGATCGGTGATGATCACCGTGAATTTTTGATAATCGATCTGGATGACGATATCGATGGGCTGCTTGTCGTCTTTTTTATAAGCATGTTCGATGACGTTGGCGCACGCCTCGTCGACGGCCAACTCGATCTTGCCGACATCATCGTCTTTGAAGCCGACTTTTCTCGCCACCCGGGAAACAAACTCCCGGATGATTTCCAGATTGTCGGTCTGGCTTGGAATTCGGAGTTGGTATTTTCGCTTTGCCTGTGGCAATCCGGCACCGCCTTCCTTAGTCTTGTGATGAGCCAAATTAACGGGATTGGGGATGAGAGAAACTGCCTACCGCCAGGCCTTCGTCTTCCCGAATCTCGAACAGCGTCGGAAAGCCGAGTAAGTCGAAGACACGGTAGATCTTTTGGCTCATGTTGGTCAGCTTGATGTCGCCCCCGCCGCCGCGAACTTCTTCGATGAATCCCATGAACACGCCCAAGCCGGCGCTGCTGATATAGGAGAGATCTTTGAAGTTCACCACAATATTGACCCGCTTTTCGTCAATCAACTTTTGCAAAGCCGACTCTAGATCCGGCGCGGTGTGAGCATCGAGATAACCCTTGAGGCGCAAAACCGTAATTGCGCCGTTCTCAGCACGCGCCACCTCAAACCCATTCATGCAAGAACCTCCTCAGATATAAGCTGAAATTTTTCCTGGCTAAGTGGTTGCGAAGCTTTGTTGAGCCGTTGGACATATTTGTAGACGATGGCTGCTACCAGCTTCTTGGTCAGTTATTCCAAATAAATTCGTTAAAATTTTCTCGCCAACGTCATCGTAACACCGTCTTACAGACACAGACCGCGCCTAACGGCGTACAAACCGCGTTGGCTTGCGGCCGGAGGCAACGCCTGTCTGGCGTTGTGCCCTGGGGTGGGCTTTTCCGATGTGATACATAAATATACGCAATTCTGGCAAAAATCCAAATGTTTTTTTTATTCACTTCATCTTCAACACCACCACCGTATAATCATCGTGTGATTTCGCCTGCCCCACGAAACGGCGCACGGCTTCGACGATGGCCTGGAGAATCTCTTGGCTATTTTTACCTTCCAGCATGGCGGCCAGTTCCACGAGCCGAGACTCTTCGAACTCGCGGGATTGTTCGTTCATCGCTTCGGTCACACCGTCGGTATAAAAAATCAACACGTCGTCGCGCTGCAATTGAATGCGGTCTTCGGTAATCACTTTGTCGAAGAGCTCGCCGTTGTCGAGGCCAAGCGCGATGCCGTCCGGTTGCAAGACACGCGGCGGCTCGTGGGCGCGCGCGAAGATGACCGGGCAGTGCCCGGCGCGGCTGTACAGCATCTCCTGGCGCTCGTAATCGATCTGCGCGTAAATCAAGCTGACGAACGCCGAGCTTTCGATGCTGCGAAAGAGTGCGGCATTGGCGTGAATCAAGATCTCGCGCGGCGAGTTATAAATGCGGCTGTACGATTCAATGATGCCTTTCATTTCGGCCATATGAAACGCTGCGGCCGGGCCTTTGCCGGAAACGTCGCCGATGACGACACCCAAGCGGCCGGGATATTCAAAGAAATCGTGATAATCGCCGCCCACTTCATTGGCCGTGATGGCAATGGCCGCGACTTCGAGGTTCGGCAAGACTGGCATGCGTTTGGGCAGCAATTTCATTTGCGCGTCGTGGGCAATACGCAGCTCTTGCGCCAGCCGTTCCTTTTCGAGGGATTCCTGCCACAAGCGCGCGTTGTCGATGGCAACGGCCGCCTGATTGGCAAAAGCCTGCAGCATATCGCGGTCGAATTGATCGAAGCTCCACGGATCGCGCTTGGCGGAGAAGAGCACCCCCAAGGGCCGGCCCTTCGAGAGCAAAGGTACGCCGATCAGCGCGGCAATATTGCCTTTCCATTTTCTTAAATAGGCCGTGCGCTCGTCGGCCTCGATTTCGTTGACGAGAATCGGCTGGCGATGCTGGAAAATCCAGCCGGTGATCCCATGCTGGAGATCGAGATTGAGCGTCGCGCTTTCCTCTTCCGTGAGATTGATGGCGCCGGCGAGCTGCAGCTTGCCGTTTTTCGCGTCGAGCAACTCCAGCCACACCGCTTCGGCTTTGGTCACTTGCATCGCCTTTTCCGTGATCAGGCGCACGAGGTTGTCGATGTCCAATTCGGAAATGATGCTGCTGCTCAGCTCGCGCAGGGTTTGAATCTCGCGCATTTTCTCGTCAAATAAGCCGGCGGTGGGTAATTGCAAGAGCAGCGCGAAGAGCGTCATGCCGCAGTAGATCGCGAAAAACAGAAACGACGCCGAAACGAAAGAGCTGAGCGCGATGCTGTATTCGGCGTAGCGGTCGTTGCCCAGCTCGCGCAACGTTGCAATCGTCAGCGCCAGCGCTACGGCGCTGAGCCAAAAAGTCGCCCATTTTTGCCGGCGATTCAGGTGGCGAATCCAAGCGTGGCGTGAACCGTTCAGCACCATAAAAAAAATCAGAATGAAAGCCAGGTTTTTGGCGACGGTGCCGCCGCTAAAAAAATTCCCGAAGTTGATGCCGGCCACGATCCGATAGCCGATGTAAATGCCGCCGGCGATAACGAGCAGATAAAAAATTCGCGCCGTGTCGCGTTTGCTTTTGTAATAAATCAGGCTGCGCACCTGCGGCCACAAAGCGAGCGTCAGAGAGGCCACCAGCAAGCTGGCCACTGTGGTTGTAAAGAATAGGCGCGAAGAGTCAAAGAGCAGATTATCGCCATCATTCAGATTGCCAACCAATTTGGCCATGCCGATGAGAATGGTGATGGCGACGATGCCCCAAAACACATGCGAGAGCGCGCGGGTGACGTTGCGTTTTTCGACGAGGCGGCTGGCGGCCAGCGAGGGCAGCAGCAGCGCCATGCCCGCCACGAGCAGAAAATCGCGCAGGCGATAAATAAACGGCGGAAATTTGCCGACGACGAAAAACGCGCTGTCGAGCAAAAAAATCGATACCGCAGCGACACCAAAAATCAACAGCGCAAAAGGGAGGGGCACCGGCCGTCGCACGCGCCGCCATAATTTGCGAAAAAGGCTCAGGGATAGCTCACGCGTATCGCTTTTGCGTGTGTGCGACGAAGGCGACCCGCCGGCCAGCACGATGGTCTGGGTCGAAGTTTGCGTCGAAGCGCTTTCAGCCTTTTTTCTTTTGGGCATAAATTTTTAACGCGGAAGTTAGGGACGAACGCTGACATGACGACTTCGCGTGTCAAGATGATTTATCAGAAAGGGGATTGGGGGGAGTCAATATACTCTGCAATTTGGGATAGAAACCCAAGGCATTTTGCATCGCCACACCTTTCGATAATTGATACCATCGCTTGAATTGGCCAAAAGCTGCTATCTCAAAGTAAAACCGACGGGTTTAATTGTCAATAAGAAATTTTTTGCAGCGTCCGCGTTCTTTGTCTCTTGCCGCAATCTGTCGCGGCAGAAATTTGATCGCGACGACGCGCTTGAGCCTGGTGTCCTCGGCTTTGTACACCACGCCCATGCCGCCTTCGCCGAGTTTTTCTAAAATTTTGTAGTGAGAGATGGTTTGGCCGATCACTGCTTCACCTCCGGATCGAAATTCTCCATCAGCCAGACATCGAAAATAGTCTCTTCTACTTTACAGACAATCTTCTTGCTATCCGGGGTCATCGTTATACTACCAGTTGGATATTTTCAATAGGCAAAGTATAGAATTGTTGGTTACCTATATTCCAATAGAGCCGTCCAAATATCAGCTTCGGAGTTCCATCTATTAAAATACAGTCTTTCACTATCTCTCGCCAGTGATGTAGGTACATACTGAGTACCTGTTGTTGCCTCTTTAAAGTCGAGGATTTTTCTTGTTGTACCATCCTTAACTGCAACTTCCAAAATTTTTCGACTTCTATCTGCTTTATAGGGGCTATTTGCTACATAAATAGTTTTATTGTCTTGTGACCAAACAGGATTCAAAATCTCACCAGACTTGATACTTGTCAATTTCCTCGTTTCGCCAGTTTTACAGGATCTACGCCATCTACATCAACTGTCCGTA
>JBOHQZ010000328.1:0-7178 GCA_050732275.1 bacterium | reverse complement strand
TCGTCATCATGGTGCCGGCGATCTTCAACTACATGAGCCTCACCGTCGCGCGCTCTCTCAAGCGGGCCAAAGAGATCGGCGTTCGCAAAGTGGTGGGCGCGCAACGGCTGCAAATCATCGGGCAGATCTTGTGTGAGTCGATCGTCGTAGCGATGCTGGCGCTGGTGCCGTCCATCGCCTTGTTGGATTTGCTGTTGCCCTTGTTCAACGGTTTCGATTTTGTCGAATACCTTGCCGTAAATTGGAAAACGGATTGGCGGGTTTATGGTTTCTTCATCGCGTTCAGTCTTGGCGCCGGCCTGCTCGCCGGCCTGTTTCCCGCGATCTTCCTTTCGACGATGAGGCCGGCGCAAGTGCTGAAAGGGCTCTCGCGCATTCGAGGCTTCTCCGGATTGACCGTGCGCAAAGTTTTCCTGGTCATTCAATTTGCGCTCTCGCTTTTTTTCATCATCATTAACACGCTCTTTTACCGGCAATTCAAATTCATGCTCAATGCCGATTACGGCTTCGACAAAGAGCGCGTCGTCAGCGTGTACTTGCAGGATGTTCCCTATGATCTTTTCCGCAACGAGTTGTTGCGCCATGCCGATATTGCCGGCGTTTCCGCGGCCTCTCATCTCATCGGCCGGGCCAACGTTTTGCCCCATCTTCCCATTCAGTCCGGCAATCTCAGCGAGCCGATCAAGGCCGTCAATTTTTATATCAGCGAAAATCATCTCGAAAATCTCGATTTCGTTTTGCTGGCCGGCCGCAGCTTTTCAAACCGATTTGCCACCGATAGCACGCAAGCGGTTATCTTGAACAAAATGGCGACGGGCCGGTTGGGCTTCGACGAGGCGCGAGCGGCCGTCGGCCAAGTTATCACCGTTGGCGAAAACGCGGGCATGCAGGTCATCGGCGTGGTGCAGGATTTTCATTACGCGCGCTTGCAGAACAGCATCGATCCCGTGATCTTGCGCTATGCTCCGGCCAAATTCACCTTTGCGATGGCGCGGGTCGCGCCAGGTGACATGACGAAAGCGATGGGTGTCATCGAAGCGTCCTGGCAGAAGCTCAGCGTCAACTTGCAACCGCTGCATTATCAGTTTTTGGACGAGTTCATTCTCGGCGCTTATAACGACATGCGGGATATCATTTTGTTTCTCGGCATCATTGCCGGTTTGGCAATTTTCATCGCCTGCTTAGGTTTGTTGGGAATGGCCATATTCAGCGCGGAGAGCCGCGTCAAAGAAATCGGCATTCGCAAAGTCTTCGGCGCCAGCGCGGCCAAGATCGCCCTCTTGTTATCGCAGGATTTGGTGAAGCTGCTCGCATTCGCCGTTCTGTTGGTGACGCCGCTGTTGTTCGCGTTCATCAACTTCATGTTCCTCGAAAACGTCGCCTTTCGCATCACGCTCGGCCCCGAGATTTTCATTCCAGGGCTGGCGCTCGTGGCGCTGTTGGCATTCATGACCATCGCCTCGCAAACGCTCAAAGCCGCGCAGGCGAATCCGGTTGAAGCGCTGCGCTATGAATAAACAAGTAATCAGTAACCAGTTCATGTCATTAAGTTAAGCGAACGGTTTGCCGAAAATCTTGTCCCAAAGGGACAACCGACAATAGCCCAACAATTTATTGTTGGGAAATATCCGATCATTGCTCACTAGTCCCGCAAGGGACGAATGAGAACACGGTGATCTTGATATTTTAAACATTTCTTTTCAATCGTCCCTAACGGGACTTGGAAACGTTGTTGTTTTAAATTTTCCAGAGATAAAATCTCTGGGCTATTCTCACGCTGTCCCTACGGGACGGAAACGCTGTCCGCTAACTTAATGATATGAAGTATTCAGTAAACTGATCACTGAATACTGAATACTGGAGTTAAACATGCTCAAAAATTATTTCAAAGTTGCCTACAGAAATCTGTGGAACAACAAGCTGTACGCCGTGCTCAATGTCTTCGGTTTGGGCGTGGCGATAGCTTTTTGCATCGTCGCCTATTTGAATCATACTTACAACTACACGTTCGACGCCTTCCACAAAAACGCCGGCAAAATTTATCGCGTCAAGACCGTAAGGCTCGTTAACGAACGAGAACAGCGCTTGGGCATCGTACCGCGGCCATTGGGCCCAGCTCTCGCGGCTGATTTCCCAACGGTGGAAAATGTCGTGCGCTTGACCACCGCCACCGCGACCTTTCGAGTCGGAGAAAAAGTTTTAAACGAGACGATCTTGCACGTCGGCCCCGCATTTTTTGCGATATTTGATTTCCCGCTCCAATACGGCAGCACGGAGACGTTTCAGGACAAAAACAAGCTGGTGCTCAGCGATGAGCTGGCGCGCAAATATTTTGGCGAAGAGAATCCGGTCGGCAAACTACTCACCTTGCGCTACGGCGATGGCAAGCCGCGTGAATTTTTCGTCTGTGCAGTAACTAAAAAAGTTCCGGATAATTCGAGCATCCAATTCGATGCGCTGGCGGCGCTGGACATTCTTTTGGAGGTGGGCAGCGATAAACCGAATGATTGGTCGGATTGGGCACACGTGACTTTTGTGCAGCTTTCCGATCCGGCGCTGGCCGCGACAATCCCAAACCAATTAGATCGTTATGTTGCCGCGCACAACGCCGCCGCTCCCGATTTTCCGATTGTGCGTTTTTATTTTGACCCTCTGCGCGAGCTCGCCCTGCACGCCTGGAGCGAGAATTTAAGCAGCGACATTCTGAAGCGCGCCATGCATCCGGCTGGCATGGTTTCGCCCAGCATCATCGCCGCGCTTTTGCTGCTGATGGCTTGCTTCAATTACATCAATACCGCGATTGCCTTTTCGTCCAAACGTTTGAAAGAGATCGGCGTGCGCAAAGTGATTGGCGGCGGGCGCCGCCAGTTGGTCTTGCAATTCATGAGCGAAAACATTTTGCTCTGCGCGCTGGCTTTGATTCTCGCTCTGGCGCTCGCGGAGATTTTCGTGCCGGCTTATGACAATCTGTGGACGTACTTCGAGCTGACGCTGGATTATTCCAGCAATTTCGGCTTGGTCGCGTTTCTGGCCGGCTTGCTCCTGTTGGTGGGAATCATCGCCGGCGCTTATCCCGCTTTTTATATCAGCGCCTATCACCCCGTCGCGATTCTGCGCGGCAAGCAAAAATTCAGCGGCACCTCCTGGCTCTCGCGTTCCCTCACCGCTTTTCAGTTTACCGTCTCGATGCTGGCGGTGATCGCCAGTCTGGTCTTTATTCGAAATGCGGATTTTTTGAAAAATATCGATCTCGGGTATGAAAGAAATCTGGTGATGGTTATCCCGCTGCCGGACCCCAAGTATTACCAACCTTACCGCGACGCGATTGAAAAGAATCCCAGCATCGTCAGTGTCGCCGGCAATCGCCATCATGTTGGTCGCTCTTGGTATACAAGAGAAGTAGAAAGCGCCGCGCAAAAATCGCAGGCGAATATCATGGCTGTCGGTCCCGATTATTTGGCAACGATGCAAGTGCGGCTCACGGCTGGCCGCGATTTTTCTCAAAATCTTGCTACGGATGTGGATCAATCGATTATCGTCAATCAGGAAATGGTGCGGGAATTTGGGTGGATTGATCCCGAAGTCTCGGGGCAAACCGTGACGCTTGATAGCGTGCGTTACACGGTGATCGGCGTGGTGGAAGATTTCCACAATGACGGGGTGTGGAATCCGATTCAGCCGGTGATCTTTCGCCTAGTCAAACCGGAAGGATTTCGTTTTCTCACTGTGCGCGTCCGCGCCGAAAATTTGGCGGCGACGAATGAATTTCTGCGCCGCGAATGGCAGAGCGTTGCGCCCGATATGCCTTATGAAGGCTACTATCAGAACGAAGTGATGGCCGAAGCGATCAGTGTCAGCGAGAACATCAAGACCATGTTCATCTACATTTCCGTGCTGGCGATCGTGATTTCGATGATGGGATTGTTCGCGCTGGTGTCGTTGAACATCGCCCGCCGGACGAAAGAGATCGGCATTCGCAAAGTGTTGGGCGCAAGATTATTTCACATCATCAATCTCGTGAACAAGGAGTTCGTGCGTTTGTTGATCGCTGCCGGACTAATCGCCTCCGTATGCGGTTATTTTGCCGTGAAAGCGCTGATCGAGAGCATTTACGCTTACCATGTCGGCTTCAACGTGGCGCCGTTCGTGCTGGCGGCATTCGCCGTCTTTTTGATCGCCGTGCTGACCGTCGGCTCGCAAGTGCTCAAAGTCGCCACGGCGAATCCGGTCGAAGCGCTGAGATACGAATGATTTCTCAGTGCGAAGATCCCGTTTTTCGGGATGGATTCCTTGAGATATGAATAATCCGCCTGCGATTGAAATCGCAGACTAAAAGTTGGAAGGCGACTAAAGTCGCCTCGTAATTTACTCGACGTTAGTCGCCTTTAGGCGACTTTCACCTCTGAGCCTGATGATTTATCATCAGGCGGGCTGGAGAAAAACATGCTCAAAAATTATTTAAAGATCGCCGCCAGAAATTTGCTCAAGCACAAGGCTTACTCCTTCATCAACATTGCCGGCCTGGCGATGGGTATGACATGCTGCATTTTGATTCTGTTGTACGTGCAGCACGAGCTGAGCTACGACCGCTTTCACCGGCAAGCGGATCGTATTTATCGCATTTTCTGGCAAAGCGGCAATCCGCAAACGCGCACGCCGCATCCGATGGCGCAAGCGATGGTCAAAGATTTTGCCGAGGTCGAGAGCGCGGTGAGCCTCTCGCCGGTCTGGGGGCCAGGCTTGACGCGGCCAAAATTCGCGGTCAGATACGGCGACCAGCGCTTCGAGGAAAAAGAAGTTTTTTCCGCCGACTCCACTTTTTTTGAAGTTTTCTCCTTTCCTTTGCTCAAAGGCGATCCGAAATCCGCGTTGCGCTCTCCGGCTTCGCTGGTGATTACCGAACGGATCGCCAAAAAATATTTCGGCGAAGAAGAACCGATGGGAAAGGTGCTCACCATCAACAACAGCGTCGATTTGAAAGTCACCGGCGTGATGCAAGACATTCCCGCCAATTCCCATTTGCATTTTGATTTCCTGATCTCTTACGTGCTCTTGAAAATGCGGGAAACCGGCAGCTATTACGAATGGGAAGATTTTGGCCATTACAATTATATCAAGCTGGCGCCGCATGCCGATCCGAAAATTTTGGCTGCCAAAATTCCGGATTGGTTCCTCAAGTACAATGATTGGTCTGCCGAAGACGCTGCGGAATTGAAAAGCGGGCAAGTTGGGTTTCGTCTTCAACCGATAACCGACATTCACCTGCACTCGCACCTCAAATGGGAGCTTGCGCCGAACAGCGACATGGCCTACATTTATCTTTTCTCTGCAACGGCGGTTTTTATTTTGCTCATCGCTTGCATCAATTTTATGAATCTCTCCACTGCGCGTTCGGCGACGCGGGCGAGGGAAGTCGGCATGCGCAAAGTGTTGGGCGCGTTTCGCCGGCAATTGATTGGCCAGTTCCTCGGCGAGTCAATGCTCCTCAGTGTGCTTGCGCTGCTGTTGAGCCTCGCGGCGATCGAGTTGCTGCTGCCATTGTTCAATGCTCTGAGCGGTCGCGAGCTGGCGATCAGCTATCGTGAAAATCCCCAGCTCCTCATCGGGGTTTTGGGCATCGCGCTGTTGGTCGGTGTCATTTCCGGCAGCTATCCCGCATTTTTCCTCTCCGCTTTTCAGCCCGCAAAAGTTTTCAAAAACACGTCAAAGCTCGGGGCAAAAAGCGCTCGTTTTCGGCAGGTTCTCGTCGTGGCGCAATTTGCCATCTCCATCGCGCTTATCGCCGGCACCGGTATCGTGGCTGCGCAATTGGACTTTCTTCGCAACAAAAAGCTGGGCTTCGATAAAGATCAAGTCGTCGTGATTCCCATAAAAGACGGCTCTTTGCGAAACAAGTATGAAGCCATCAAGGTCGAGTTGTTGCAAGTCTCCGGCGTCCTGCATGCGTCTGCGGTTTCCAACGTGCCTGGCGGGAGGTTCAACCAAAACCCTATTCAATGGCAGTCCGAAGAAGATCAGCAAAGCGTATCGCAAGTTCGCGTCGATCACGACTTCTTCGCCACTTTGGGTGTCGAGATGGCAGCGGGCAGAAGCTTTGACAGAAATTTGCCGACGGATATCGATTCGGCATTTATCCTGAATGAAACGGCAGCGCGATTATTCGATTGGGATACTGCGGTCGGCAAAATGGTCACCTGGTTTGATGATGACGATACGAGAAGAGGCGCGATCATCGGGGTGGCCAAAGATTTTCATTTTCAATCGTTGCACCAGAAAATCGAGCCATTGCTTTTCCACGTGTTGCCTTCGGGATTTAATTATATGCTGGTCAAAGTCGGCGCCAATGATATTTCGGCCACACTCGCCGGTTTGGAGAAAAAATGGGCAAGCTTCGATCCCAATCGTAGTTTCGAGTATTCTTTTCTCGATGACGATTTTGATGCGCTTTATCGCGCTGAAGAAAAGATGCAGGCCATTTTTGGCAACTTTACTTTGCTGGCCGTCGTCATCGCTTGCCTCGGTTTGTTTGGCCTGGCCTCTTTCACGATTCAACAGCGCACCAAGGAAATCGGCGTGCGCAAAGTTTTGGGCGCTTCCGTTTCCCAAATCGTGATGATCCTGTCCAAGGAATTTACGCGGCTCGTGCTCATCGCTTTCGTCGTCGCTTGCCCGCTGGCCTATCTCGCGATGAATGGCTGGCTGCAAAATTTTGCTTACCGCGCGGAGATCAGCCTCAACATCTTTTTGCTGGCCGGCGCGCTGGGGCTGGTCATTGCGTGGCTCACGGTGAGTTACCAAGCTCTCAAAGCCGCGTTGGCGAATCCGGTGGAGGCGCTGCGGTATGAATGAAGCAGTAACCAGTAATCAGTGTTCAGTAATTAGTGAACAACTGATTACTGGTAACTGATTACTGATAACTGGAAAATGCCATGCTCAAAAACTACCTCAAAATCGCCCTGCGTCACCTGCAACGGCAGAAGGTTTATTCATTCATCAACCTCGCCGGTCTCGCCATTGGCATGGCCTGCGCTATTTTGATTTTGTTGTGGGTCCAGGACGAGCTGAGTTTTGATCGTTTTCATAACAACGCAAAGAACATTTATCGAGTCGTCTCGGAGTGGCATGAAAACTCGATCAAATCCGCAAAGACGCCTGGGCGCCTCGCGCCAACGATCAAA
>JBOHQZ010000327.1:0-7223 GCA_050732275.1 bacterium | reverse complement strand
CGGACAGGCGAGCTACGCTGCCGCGATTTTATCGAGCAAATCACCCAGGGTGACATCACGGCGCGAAAGCGTGCGGAGCGTCTGACCCGGGCCTTGCAAGCTCTCACCGCCGTCAATCAAACCCTCATTCGCGCCACCGCCGAACAAACCCTGCTTTCCGAAGTGTGCCGGATCATTTGCGAGGTCGGCGGGTATCGCATGGCCTGGGTGGGTTACAAAGAGGATGATCCGCATCAAACCCTGAGGCCGGTGGCTTGGTGGGGGCACGAAGACGGTTATCTGTATCGTGTCAAGATCTCGTGGGGTGATAACGAGTTTGGACAAGGCCCGGCGAGTCTGGCGATCCGCACCGGCCGGCCAGCGGTGTTGCGCAATACGCAAACCGATATCCGGATCGCACAATGGCAGGAGGCGGCGACGCAGCGCGGCTATGCTTCCATTCTCGGCGCGCCGCTGCTGGTGGAGGGAAAGCCCTTCGGCAGCCTCACGATCTACTCGGTAAAAGCCGATGCGTTCGACCGGGAGGAGATGGCGCTGCTGCAGCAAATGGCGGATGATCTCGCCTTCGGCATTGTTACGCTCCGGGCGCGCGCCGAGCGCAACCGCGCGGAGAATGCCCTGCGCGAAAGCGAAGAGCGTTATCGTGTGCTCGTGGAAACGGCTCCCGTCGGCATCGGCATCCATCAAGATGGCAAGTGGGTTTATGTGAATGCAGCAGCGGTCAAGATGATGGACGCTCGCTCGGAAGCGGAGATGATTGGCCAATCAATTTTTCACCTTTTAAAATCCAGTAAGGACGATATGGGGTGGGTACAGCAACGCGTACGCCGGGTTCTTGAGGGAATACCCGGTGAACCCATCCAGGTGGCGAGGGAGCGTCCGGACGGCAGCATCGCTCATATCGAGTGCCGCGCGGTGCGCATTATGCATCAAGGCGCACCGGCCGTGCTGGTGATCTTTCTCGACATTACGGCAGAGAAGCTCGCCGAGCAGGAATTGAAATCTTCCCGGGAGCAATTGCGCAACCTGGCAGCTCACTTGCAGTCGGCGCGCGAAGCGGAACGTACGCATTTGGCGCGCGAAATTCACGACGAGCTGGGGCAATATTTGACCGGCTTGAAAATCGACGTGACCTCTTTCGAAGAGCTTATCAAGCAACAACGTCCGGCAGCGGCGCGGCCATTGTTGCGCAAGGTGCAAGCGATGTCACAACTGCTCGATACGACGGTGCAGTCGGTCAGAAAGATCGCTTCCGAACTGCGGCCGGTGGTGCTGGACAGCCTCGGCCTGCTCGCCGCCATCGAATGGCAGGCAGAGGAATTTCAGCGCCGCACCGAAATTCGCTGCGAATGTTTTTTGACCGCAGAAGATGCGAAGCTCGATCGCGATGGCGCCACGGCCGTGTTTCGTATTTTGCAGGAGTCGCTTACCAATGTTATGCGCCACGCCAATGCCACCCGCGTTACCATCACCTTCGAAGAAGAAGCCGGCGAATATCTTATGGAGATCAAAGACGACGGCGAGGGAATTCAAGCGGACGATCTCGATAAATCCGATTCTCTCGGCGTTTTGGGAATGAAGGAGCGCGCTCATTTGTTCGGCGGCAGCGTTTCCATTCATGGCGAGCCGGGCAAGGGAACGACGGTGGTGGTGAAGATTCCTTACGAGAGAGTGGGAGAGGGAGATGGGGAGATTGAAATTCACAATTAAAAATTATCAATTCACCATTCACAATTGATAATGGTCAATTATTAATGTTCAATTGTGAATTGTACAAAGCTCCATTAATCCAACAATCCACCAATCCAGAACTGCAATTCCAAGGTGCTTTCGTATGATTAAAATACTCATCGCCGATGATCATCCCGTTGTGCGTGAGGGTTTACAAGGGATCATCGCCCGCGCTTCGGACATGAAGATCGGCGGCGAAGCGTTGAACGGGCAGGAAGTCTTGCAAAAAGCCGTCGAGGAGGACTGGGACGTGGTGGTGTTGGATATTGGCATGCCGGGGCGAGACGGCCTGGAGATCCTGAAAGACCTGCATCGTGAAAAACCGGAGCTGCCGGTTCTGATGTTGAGCATGTATCCCGAAGATCAAGTCGCAGTACGGGCGCTCAAAGCTGGCGCGGCCGGGTATATGAACAAGGAAACCGCGCCCAAAGAATTGGTCAACGCCATCAGAAAAATTCAAGGCGGCGGCAAATATGTCAGCGCCGCGCTCGCGGAGAGACTGGCTGCCAATCTGGATGAGCATGCCGAAGCAGCGCCCCACGAGCTGCTTTCCAACCGCGAGTTTCAAGTGCTGCGCTTGCTTGCCTCTGGAAAGGAGGCGCATGAGATTGCAGACGAGCTGTTCATCAGCGTCAAAACCGTGCGCACCTATCGCGACCGCGTCCTCGAGAAATTGAACTTGAAGAACGAGGTCGAACTGGCGCATTATGCCATTCAGCATCGTCTTCTGGGGTGAGCTTTAGGAGAGGGATAAAATAACTGCGGTTAAAGATTGCTGCGCCTTCACAACACGTCTCAAAAAATTTTTACTACTTTTTTTTCGCCAAATAGTTGCTCAAGGTTTTCAACAAACGCTTGTGGCGTTTAGGTGCAATGAGGCCTATCTCACCCTCGATGAACTTTTTGGGCAACGCGAACAGAGGTGAATGCCGGCTCGTCACCAAACGAACGGTCAAAGGCTTGGGCGACAAAGTCCAGCCATTCTTCACGGTCACGATCTGCCTTTTTAGCATCATCGCGTATTTGTTTGGTGCCTACGTCTTTACTGACTGGTTTCGCTTTTAGCGGCTCAAGAATGATGTGACCATTTACTTCTCTAATAGTAATCAAGTCGCCTACTTTGACGCGGTACTTGCTCAAAAAGCTTTTCGGGAGCTGGACTTTGTGTCCAGCGCTTACTTTGATTGTTGGCATCGTGGTTTTCTCTTTAATAGTAGTGGTTATATAAAACCAAGATAATATCCCACAGATTGAGAAGCAAGATTAAATTAATTTTTTGTTGAGTAGCTGCTTACTTCCTGACTATAATATCATTGCTTCGGCGCGCAACAAGGCGCTTCAGCCGACATCCGACCACGCATGAAGGTGTACACCGAAAACCCGCTCACCTACCGCGCGCTCTACGACAGCCCCCTTCTAACTGTGCGCGACTATCGTTGCCGCATAGGCCGTGGCGGGCCGGCGGCGGAGGAACACTCCGACCTCAACGGCATCGTCCTCATGCGCCACGGCGCGTTTTGCAAGCACTTCGGCCGGCGGAGCGTGACCGCCGACGTCAATCAGGCGGTGTTCTTCTCAAAAGGCTCGACCTATCGTGTCAGCCATCCGGCCGATTGCGGCGATCGCGGCGCCGTTTTCGTCCTCTCGCCGGCCGTGCTCAATGACATCATTCGCGAGCTTGATCCCTCTATTGACGACCGCCCCGACCGGCCGTTTCTTTTCGTCACCGGCCCCTGCGACTCCGGTATTTTTTGGCGCCAACACGAGCTTGTGGAGCGACTGGAGGCCGCCGAGTCCGTTCCGCTCGATCCTCTATGGGTCGAGGCGACGACGCTTAAGCTCATCGCCGAGGTGCTGGAAGCCGCGTTTGCGCAATGCGGTCGCCGTATGCCGCAGGCGCGTCGCCGAAACGGCACGGATGCCGATCACGCCGACCGCGTCGAGGCAGTCAAAGCCTACCTCGCGAGCCGACTGTGTGAACGCATCACACTCGACGATGTCGCCCGTGCCGTGTTTGCCTCACCCTTTCATCTCGCCCGCGTCTTTCAGCAGCGAACCGGCATGCCGGTCCATCGCTATCTGACCCTCCTGCGCCTCCGAACTTCGCTCGACCATTTGGCCGGCGGCGCAAACAATCTTACCGCACTTGCCCTCGAACTCGGTTTTTCCAGCCACAGCCACTTCGCTGACGCTTTCCGCCGCGAGTTCGGCAGCACGCCCTCTGAGGTGCGCCGCAACACCAGCCGCCGCATGCTTCGCGAAATGAGCAAGAATCTGATAGTTTGATTTTCCTCGCCTTTGCTATATTGTTTTCATGAACATCGACCGCGAAGGTCGCGGCGATTGTTGCGTTCGATCCAATATCAAAGCAAGGAGAACTTCTCATGGAAACGAAGAAATGTCCGGTGTGCGATTGGGAAATCCCTGGCCCGCCAAGTGGCCCTGGCAGGGCGGGCAAGGATGGCGGAATCAAGCTAACGGTCGGCGGCAAGGAAATCACCGTCTGCTGTGACGACTGTGCCAACAAGGCGAAGGAAAGCCCGGCGCAATATGCGGGCACGACCGCGTAAATCCCCGTCTCCACTTCATTCGAACCGCGTCCGCCGGCGGGGTTGCCGGCGGACGCGGGCGGCTTTTGTCGGTACAAATTGAATCTTTGTAAAAAGCAAAAAGCTTTTTTGCGCATTACGTTTTACGCCTTACGTGATGCATAATTCGTAAAACGCAAACAACCTGTTTGTGTAAAGAACAAACTAAGCTGCTAACGGAGATGATGAGATGCAACGCCGACAGTTCCTCGAAGCAACGATCGGCTCGCTTGCCGCTGCTGCGCTCACCGGATGCGTATCTCGCGCGGGACGCCCTGGCGTGGTAGCGAGTGCGACGGCGCCTAAGCCGATGGATGCTGCAGCGTTTCACGCCGCACGGCGATTCGCCGAAACACCTTTCGGAAGAATCGCTTACGTCGAGCGGGGCTCCGGAGACGCCGCGCTCTTCCTGCACGGCTTCCCACTGAACAGCTTTCAGTGGCGCGGCGGACTCGATCGGCTGTCAACGCATCGCCGGTGTGTCGCTCCCGATTTCATGGCCATGGGTTACACGCAGGTCGCCGAGGGGCAGAGCGTCGCACCCGATGCACAGGTGGCGATGCTCGTGGCGCTGCTGAACACCCTCTCGATTTCGGCCGTTGACCTCATTGCGAACGACAGTGGTGGTGCGGTCGCTCAACTCTTCGTCACACAACATCGCGAGCGTGTCCGCACGCTGCTGCTGACGAACTGCGACGCGGAGAACGACAGCCCGCCACCCGCGCTTTTACCCGTCATCGAGATGTCGAAGGCCGGAACGTTCGTGGACCAATGGCTCGCTCCGTGGTTTGCCGACAAAGTCCTCGCGCGCTCGGCGGAGGGCATCGGAGGGATGTGCTACGCCGATCCGGCACATCCCACTGACGAGGCGATCGCGTGTTACTTCGCACCGCTCGTGAGTTCGCCGCAGCGCAAGGCGCTGGTGCATGCGTTCGCCATCGCGCTCGAGCGCAACCCGCTGGAAGGCATTGCGCCGGCACTCAAGCGCTGTAACGTTCCGACGCGGATCGTGTGGGGAACGGGCGATACGATTTTCTCGCCGGCGAGTCCCGATTATTTGGACCGCGCCTTCGGTAACTCGCGCGGCGTGCGGCGGCTCGCAGAGAAGAAGTTGTTCTGGCCCGAAGAGCTTCCAGACGTCATCGCCGAGGAGGCGCGCCGGCTGTGGGGGATCGGCTAATCGATCTGCGGCCGCGCCGGAAACAAAAAGATTTTTTGCTCACGGAAGAGAACTCGCATGGAATTTCTTTCCGTGTGCCGTTCCATTTCCGTGCGCCTAATTTTTTTGTTTTAATAGATCAAAAATTCCTCTTAATGCGGACGATCAAGCGGCCTTACGATTTTGCAAAGCCTCGCGATCTTGCAATTGTAGTCCTGAGCCTACAAAATTCTTCCCTCCTGCCCACTTTTTAATCAGCCTTCTGCCAATTGTTTCACCCTGCTTGGTTTTGTATCTTGAAGCGTAATGATTCACCGTCCGGACGTGCAGGCCTTAAATAAATCACGCCGCATCCGGCCTGCCCGCCGCAGGCCAGGGACGGTTACACAACGCGAAGAAAGCAACCGTGAAACCGATTCAAGTCGCCATTGCTGATGACTCGGCTGTCATAAGAGAGCGCCTGAGGCAAAAACTTTTACAACTCGAAGGCATTCAAATGGCATGGCAAGCGCAGAATGCCGCGGAGGCTATCGCCGCCTTTCAACAACTCCAGCCTGAAGTGGCCATTCTCGATATTCAGATGCCGGATGGTAGCGGCATCGAAGTGCTCGCGCACATTAAAAAAGAATCTCCACGGACGACCGTGATCATGTTGACGAATTATCCGCTGCCGCCATTCAGAAAATGTTGTCTGAAAGCCGGCGCGGATTACTTCTTCGATAAGTCAACCGAACTTGAAAAAGTCATCGAAGTGTTGAAATTAAAAGGTACAAAAAAATGTAAGGATGCAGGAGAAATTCAAGGAGGTTAATTATGAAAGCCACGAAATTTTTCCTCGGTCTTTTTATAATCGCTGGGCTGATGGGTTGTTCCACGGCCCTGGTTAAATCGGACTTTGATCACGACATTAATTTCGCCGGCCACCAAACTTTTGCTTGGGCGGCGCAGGCACAAAAATCAGATTCCGATTATTACGCACAAAACGCGCTCTTGGAAAAACGCCTCCAAAATGCCGTGGAGCGGGAATTGACCGCGAAAGGTTTTCGCAAGCAAACCGGCGACGCCGGTGCGCCGGATTTTTTGATCACTTACCGCATCGATTTCGACGACAAGCTGGAAGTGATTTCCCATGGTTATGATTACTGGGCGGCATATTATGGTGGTTACTGGCCGAGCTACTATGGCATTGGTTTTAGTTATTGGCCTGGTTATTACCATTTCGGTTTCAGGTCGAGATATTATTACAGGCCGGGATTTTATGACACCGAAGGGCCTTACCTGCGCGAATATAAAGAAGTCACTTTGACTTTGAACTTGCTCAATCCCGAAACCAAAGAACTGATCTGGCGTGGATGGTATGTCGACAAAGTTGAAGATGTCAACCTTCAAGAAGATAAAATTGCCGAGGCCGTCAAGCGCATCCTGGAAAAGTTTCCGCCTGAGCAAAAAGATGGCCATGCGCCGGTGAGAATCACTTTGAACCAGTGAGGTGTTGGCTCATGCAAGAGATGCTATTTCGATTATTCGAGATAGCGTCTCTAAAAAAGAATGCGTGAGGAATATTTATCTTGACAATGCTAGCTGGCTTGAACAAACGCCATGACAGAAAAATGAAGGGCAGAAAAATGGAATTTGGCATCATCAAACAATGCTTATCATAGAGCAAGGAGCAAACCACAAACATTCCGCTATGCGGAATCAAGACAAATTTGATCTCCGCAAAACGGGACGGATCATCTTTCTGT
>JBOHQZ010000326.1:0-7225 GCA_050732275.1 bacterium | reverse complement strand
ATTCAACTCTATCGGATCGATATCATGCACAAACCCCTTGTTGCAGTTTTGCTCGTCGCCGTGACAATTTCCTGTTGGGCGTTCCAAAACAACCAGACGCCGCAACAGCCAAATGGCGGCAACGGCAGGCTGATCTTTCCCAACGAAAAGCACTTTGCAAATGTCCGCCAGCTCACCCGCGAAGGTGAAAACTCCGCCGAAGCCTATTTCAGTTTTGAGCAGCAACCGCAGCGGCTTATCTTTCAATCCACCCGGCCGCCATTTAAATGTGACCAGATTTTCACGCTCGCTCTCAAAGGCAATGACCCGCCGAAGCTCGTAAGCACCGGCAAGGGCCGGACGACGTGCGGATACTTTTTAAAAGATGGCAAGCACATACTTTTTTCCTCGACGCATCTTGGCGGCGAGGCCTGTCCGCCGTCTCCGGATTTTAGCCGTGGTTATGTGTGGGCGCTTTATCCGGAATACGATATTTTTGTTGCAAAGGATGACGGCTCGGATTTGCAGCAGCTCACCAACACGCCCGGCTACGATGCCGAAGCCACGGTTTCGCCGGACGGCAAAAAAATCGTCTTCACCTCGCTGCGCGACGGCGATCTCGATATTTACACCATGAATATCGACGGCACGGAGGTCAGCCGCTTGACGACCACGCCGGGCTACGACGGCGGGCCGTTCTTCTCGCCCGACGGCGCGCAAATCGTTTATCGCGCCTACCGTCCGCAAACGCCCGAAGCGCTTAAAGATTATCAAAATTTGCTGAAAGAAAATCTCATCCACCCGAGCAAATTGGAAATCTTCGTCATGAACGCCGACGGCAGCAACCAGCGGCAGGTGACCAACAACGGCGCGGCCAACTTCGCGCCGTTCTTTCATCCGGGCGGGGAAAAAATCATCTTCTGCTCCAACCAGGCCGACCCCAAACGCCGCAACTTCGATCTTTTTTTCATCGATGTCGACGGCACGAATCAGGAGCAGGTGACACATTGCGAAGATTTCGACGGCTTTCCGATGTTCAGCCCGGACGGCAAAAAACTGGTGTTTTGCTCCAATCGCAACGCCGCGGCGCCGCGGCAGACGAACGTGTTCATTGCGGATTGGGTGGAGTAAGGGGAATATCCGTTTAAAAAAGGAGCGCGGACTTTTTTGTCCGCAATGGGGTGTGGACTTTTCTAGCCCACGCACCCATCTAAAGCACTGGCAACAGTAGAAGGGCGGGGGCAACGTGTGCAAATTTAAGGAAGGAGGACGGTAATGGGTTTGCTTGATTTTCTCATTTTACTCGCCGTGGCGGGAATCTGCGGCGCGTTGGGGCAGGCCATCAGCGGCTACTCGCGCGGCGGCTGCCTCGTCTCGATTGCCATCGGCTTCGCCGGCGCCGTGATCGGCATGTGGCTCGCGCAAAAACTGGATTTGCCGGAAATCTTTACCTTGAGCCTCGGGACCAAGCGTTTCCCCATCGTTTGGTCGATTATCGGCTCGGCGCTGTTTGTGGCGGTCATCGGCTTGATGACGACGTCGAAACGAAAGCGTTAAATTGGCATCCGTTGGATTTTTTAAAAGAGTTGGTCATGGCCAAGCCGCCTTTCAATCTGCCTGCCGTTTCTCTTTTTATCCCCTGCCTCGTCGATCAAGTTTATCCCGCGATCGGGCTGGCCATGGCGAATGTATTGCGCCGGCTCGGCGTCCGGTTGAAATATGACGCGGCGCAGACTTGTTGCGGCCAGCCGGCTTTCAACGCCGGTTATCGCGATGAAGCGCTGCGTGTTGCTGAGCATTGCCTGCATGTCTTTCGCGAGGCGGAATGTATCGTCGCGCCTTCCGGTTCGTGCGTGGCCATGGTGCGGAATTTTTATCCGCATTTGTTCGCCGGACACGCAAAGCAGCAAGAAGCCGAAGCGCTCGGGAAAAAAGTTTTTGAGTTCTCCGAATTTTTAGTCAAACACCTCGGCGTGCAGGATGTCAACGCCACGCTTGCACGCAAAGCCGGGTTTCACAATTCCTGCCATAGCTTCCGCGAACTGAGATTGCAAGAAGAACCCCTGGCGCTGCTGCGCCACGTGCGCGGCCTCGAATTGATCGTCCCGCCCGGAGAGCCTGTGTGTTGCGGGTTCGGCGGCTTGTTCTCGATTAAATTCGAGGCGATCTCCTCAGCGATGACGCGCAGCCGTTTGGAGGCATTCGAGCAACTCGGCGTCGAAACGATCATCTCAAATGATCCGGGATGTGTGATGCAAATGCGGCAGGAGGCTAAAGCGCGGGGGAGTAAGTTGGAGGTGTTGCACATTGCGGAGGTGTTGGATCGTAACCCAGACGGCCCGTCTGGGTCATTGACATTGACGTAGCCCAGACCGCCGGTCTGGGTAGTAGTTCAAAAACAAAAACCCAGTCAGGCCAACTGCGCTACGTTGCTGACTGGGTTACGAGGGAGCCACTGTCATGGCAAAAGGCAAAAATGTTCTCGAATACAAAGAGTTCTATCGCCGCTATTTGCCCCACTGGCAGCCAGCCGGCGCGACGATTTTCATAACGTATCGCCTTGTTGACTCGCTTCCGAAGCGCGTTTTGCAAAAGATTGAAAATGAGCATCAACAAAACCTACGCGATGCCCAAGCGGCAGAAAAGTTGAATTCTGAAACAATTTGGCTTCTTAATAAAAAGCGTATTATCGTCATTGATGAAGCATTGGATTTCGAGAAAAGCGGCCCGCACTGGCTTTCCGATCCAAGGGTAGCCGAGCTTGTCGTCGGCAATTTGCATCACCACGCCGAAAGATTGTATCATCTCCGGGCTTATGTTGTAATGTCCAATCACGTGCATGTTCTCTTACAGCCGCTGACCATCGTAACCCAGACCGCCGGTCTGAGCGGTCATCCAGGCACAAAAGCCCAGTCGGGCCGACTGGGCTACGCTCCTACTGATTACGAACAAGACATCGATTTGAATTACGTCTCCCTCGCACGAATCTATCATTCATTGAAGAGCTACACCTCGAAAAAGTGCAATGCCATTCTCGAACGACAGGGCAAGTTTTGGCAAATCGAATCGTACGATCATTGGATTCGTAATGAGCAGGAATTCTGGCGCATTATTGAGTATGTTGAGAACAATCCGGTCAAAGTCGGTTTGTGCCAAAAGTCCGAAGGCTGGCAATGGTCGTCAGCATACAAAAGAAAAGAGCTTGGTTTGGATTACCAAGCTCCTCTACCGCAGATATTGTAACCCCGACTGCCAGTCTGGGCACTAATCCAAACTCAAAAACCCAGTCGGGCCGACTGGGTTACGATAATCTCTCCAGCGTCTTCACCAGCAATCGATAAAAATTTCCCACTGTATTGATTTTTACGCGCTCGCTCGGCGAATGCGGGAACTCGATTTGCGGGCCCATCGAGACCATGTCCATGCCGGGATATTTTTCGCCGATGATGCCGCACTCGAGCCCGGCGTGGATGGCTTTGACCGCCGGCTCGATACCGAACAATTCCTGGTGAACTTGCTTGCTCACTTTCAAGACTTCCGAGTCGAGATTGGGTTTCCAGCCAGGGTAGCCTTCGCCCTCTTTTACTTTGGCGCCGGCAAATTCGGCGATGGCGTGAATGCGGTCGCGAGTGGCTTGCAGCGCCGCGGCGACCGAGCTGCGCGTGCTGCAATGCAGCGTGAGCTTGCTCTTGCCGCTGTTGACGATGGCCAGATTGGTGCTCGTTTCTACAAGCCCGGGAATATCGTTGCTCATGCTCATCACGCCGTGCGGCAGCGCGTGCAAAAGCGAAATGACTTTGAACGTGCTTTTGCCGTCCCACACGCGTTTGGCCTTCGCCGGCGCCACCGTCAACTGGAGGCCGGGATCGACGGTTTTGTATTCGGCTTGAATATCAGCAATGAGCTTTTCGAGCGCGACGGTAAATTTTTTTTGCTGTTTTTTCGGCAGCACGACGGTGGCAAACGCTTCGCGCGGAATGGCGTTGTGCTTGTTGCCGCCGGCAATGCTCGCGAGACGGAATTTGAATCCACCCTCGACGGCGGCGCGATAAAGCGCGCGCGCCAACAATTTGGTCGCATTGCCGCGCTGCAAATGAATATCGACGCCGGAGTGGCCGCCGTGCAATCCCGCCAGCTTCAGCTCGAGCGCGGCCTCACCCTTTGGCGCTTTGGAAGATTTGATCGGCAGCGAAATATCACTGCCGGCGCCGCCGGCGCAGCCAACATACAACGAGCCTTCTTCCTCCGTATCCAAATTGATCAGACGCTTGGCGGCCAGCATGTCGTCGCCAAGATCGGTGGCGCCGGTTAAACCGGTCTCTTCGTCAATCGTGAACAACAGCTCGAGCGGACCGTGAGAGATGTTCCGTGACTCCATAACCGCCAATGCTGAAGCCACGCCGATGCCGTTATCCGAGCCGAGCGTCGTGCCGGTCGCTTTAATATAATCCCCATCGCGTTGGGGAATAATCGCATCCTTCGCAAAATTATGCTGTACGCCGGCGTTTTTGTCATTCACCATGTCTAAATGGCTCTGCAACACAATCGCCGCCGCGCCTTCGCGGCCGGGAGCCGCCGGTTTGCGCACCACGAGATTGCCGGCCTTATCTTGCTTATAGCTGAACCCGTGTTTTTGGGCGATGCCGATCACATAATCGCGCATTTGCTGCTCTTTCTTCGAGCCGCGCGGAATCTTCAGAATCTCATCGAAATGCTTCCAAACTTCGTGCGGTTCCAATTCTGCGACAAATGACATGTTCCTTCCTCCGTAAAGTTTAGAGAGATCTTTCAAGCGCTCTTACTCTTACGCACAGTCAAAAACTTTGAAAAGCGAGTAAGAGTAAGAGTATGAGTATGAGTATGAGCAGAAATTGTTGGTCGAGTTATATTGATTTAGACTGCCGCCGATACTTGACCATACGCAGGCTGTTGCCCTTGCGATTGTAACGCACTTCATCCATCAGGCGGTGTATCATATAAATACCGCGGCCGCGAGGCTTGTACAAATTTTCCGGGGCTGTCGGGTTCGGCAGCTTGCGGTGATTGAAGCCGCGGCCCTGGTCATTGATTTTAATCTCAGCTTTGGTTTCGAGAAATTTCGCTTCGACTTTGACGAGCTTGTGTGAATCGAAGCCGTTGCCGTGTTCCATGGCATTGGTCAGCGCCTCGACGATGGCGATCTTGATGTTGATTTCTTCGATGGTCACGATACCGAAACGAACGAGGGCTTCGGTCAGGAGGGCGGCGGCGCCGGTAATATAATCCACGCTGCTCGGCAGGCTGAATTGGATGGTTTGCTTCAATTCGCGCATGGCGCGCGCTAGCGTCACCGGCTCGTTTTGAAGCGCGAGAATTTTGCGCAGCGTGCCCAGCGCCTGGCGCGGCTCGAAATTGGCGGGGATGAAATGAAAGGCGCCGGCGTTCAGCGCGCTGACGGCTTCGGACATGCCGTTTTCGTCGGCCAACACCACGATCGGCAGAAATGGAAACCGGTGGCGCGTGACGGCAACCATTTGCGAAGCCGGCATATCGGGCAACGGAACTTCCAGCAACAAAGCATCGCAAAAACGCGATTGCAGCGAGGTGAGGGCGGTTTGAGCGGACGAGAGCACCTCAAGCTCGACCCCGTTTTCGTGTAAAACTTGACGGAGCCGTACCGACCAGGTATTGCGGTTGTCCACCAACAAAAGCCGCGGTGAGGGCGCGCCGAGTATTGTCTTCGCCGTCCCGAAGCCGGGAGTTGTCGTGGTTATGGTCTCACCGACCATCATCATTCTTCCTCGCTACGTTCGTGTTGTGCCATCCCGCCGTGTTGCATTCTCCTTGATAAATTGAACCTCGTGAATTGACCGTTTCCCTCGGATTTTGCTTTCAAGATTTTCTTGCCTCTCTCAATATGAGCGTGCCGGTGTCCATTTCGACGGTGAAGCGCAAGCCTTTGAGGAAGTTCATGCCGATTACGCCGCGGATCGTAGATTCAGGCGGAAACGGTATAATAAGCACCTCAAGTTTTTTCCTTATTACTCCACCGACACGAATTCCCTCCGCCCTGCCGATTGGCGTATAAACAGGTTCATAGTGCGCAGGGAAAATTTTCTGTCGGCGAACCGGATCAACTATGATCTTGAAATACTCGACATACCTTTGGGTAATTCCCATTGATGCTGCGCCGGGATCGAACAGAAACTCGGACGACCTGCCGTTTATTTCTATCGGGATCATCAAAACACCGCCGAAATCAAAACGGCCGACAATTCTACTAGCGGATATTGAGGACAACGGCTACCCCATCAGGAATATAGTTCCCAGCGACAAAAGTGAATAACTTGGCCTTAGGGTTTTTACAATGATATTCCTCTGCTTGTCGCATCAATTCATCATCATCCTGAGAGTGTGCTACAACGACGCCTGCAATCGGATTATTATAGCGGTCCACCTTAGTAAGATGCACGGCAACTGATTCGCCATGATACAAATCACGGATCTTGCCAATTGGCAAGGGTTTATCCATCTCTCCGTTCCGGGAAGTTTCTCGCTTCGCCGGAGTTTTTGGAACTTTGGTTTTCTTGGTCTTCATACAAATACCTTATTTTGAGTTTTTAATCGGCAAAGTTGCTAACAGGCGAAGTCGCTGGTTCTACTATCTCACGCCAGCACCTCATAAAGCGGCACATTCGCGTTTCGGCGCTGCGACGGATCGCTTGCAATGATCGGAATCTTGTGGCCGCATTTCGGGCAGCCGCCGTTTTGCAAGTTGATCTCGTGTACCGCGTGCCAACTCCGGTGCACCACGAGTGTTTTGCATTTGGGGCAATACGTATTGTTGCCCTCTTTGGTGTGGACGTTGCCGACGTAGACGTAATGAATGCCCAGGTCCATCGCCAAGAGCCGCGCTTCTTCCAGAATTTCTTCCGAAGTGTGCGGCAAGTGCATCAGCTTGAAGTCGGGATGGAACGCAGTGAAGTGCAGCGGCACCTCCGGCCCGAGATTATCGAGGACCCACAAGCACAAGTCGCGGATTTCCTCGCTCGCGTCGTTTAGAGTCGGAATGATCAAATTGGTGATTTCAAACCACGTGGTGCCGCGGCGTTTGAGTTCCTTCAACGTGTCAAGCACGGGTTGCAGATGAGCCAGGCAGGTTTTGCGATAGAAATTTTCGGTAAAGCCTTTGAGATCGACGTTCGCCGCATCGATATGGTCATAAAACGGCGGAAGCGCTTCCGGCGTGATATAACCGGCGGTGACC
>JBOHQZ010000325.1:0-7227 GCA_050732275.1 bacterium | reverse complement strand
ATTCTTGCATGCGATGCTTGCGAGCGCGAATGTTGTCTTGTCCTGCGTAATTCGTGCCGTCCGCAAACCATAGCGAGAGATCGCGCGAGCCGGTGATTTTCATAATGTCGATGCATTCCAGCATGTGGGCGACGGCACGTTTCCGCACCGCCGGATCGGCATGGCAAATCGAACCGAATTTGTAAATTTCATCTTGAAAGACGTTGGGATTGATCGCGCCGATTTTGATACCCAACGAGCCGGCACAAGACTTGAGATCATCCCAATCATCAACTTTGTCCCACGGAATGTGCAGCGCCACCGAAGGCGCGACGCCGGTGAGATTGTGTACCATCGCGGCATCGGCGAGTTTTTCTTTGGTCGTGCGCGCCGCGCCGGGCCACGGAAAAACACGGAAGCGCGTGCCGCTGTTGCCATAGCCCCATGAAGGGGTTTCGATGTGTTGCTGCTTGAGCTTCGCTTTGACTCCCTCGACATCGATGCCGCGCTCGCCAAGTTGGCTGGCGAGGAGTTGATAGGCTTGGTTGGAATTGGACATTTCTTGCTCCGTTAAAAACTTTGTCACCAACGGATGAATTAAGACCAACGGATGTTTTTATCGGTTGGCCTTGATTCATCCGTTGGTGATTTTCGGCAAAGCTTTAACTCTAATAATCAGCTTTCATTTTAAAAAATCCGCGCTTGAATGTCAAGCAGATTACCGAGCTTGTTTTTAATCTGTGCTATCAGCGTAATCCGCCGTTATTACTCCGCCGTTTTCTGCAGCAGATGTTTGGGAATTAAAAGCTTTTCCAATCGTTCGAAGCCGAATTCAACTAGAACAGCCAGGAACGCGGCGGGAATGGCGCCTTCGAGAATGAGCTTGGTATCATTCAACGCCAGTCCGGTGACAATCGGCTCGCCGAGTCCGCCTCCGCCAATGAACGCAGCGAGCGTGGCGGTACCGATGTTGATCACTGCCGCGGTTTTGATGCCGGCGAAAATCGTCGGCGCGGCGAGCGGTAGCTCGATGTAGCGCAAGCGCTGCCACGTCGTCAAGCCCATGCCGACGGAAACTTTTTTGAGCAAGGGATCGACCGAGAACAACGCCGTCGCGGTATTGCGCAAAATCGGCAACAGTGCATAAAGAAATAGCGCGACGATTGCCGGAACGACGCCGATGCCGAACAACGGAATCATGAAAGCCAGCAGGGCAATCGAGGGGATCGTCTGTAAAAGTCCGGTCAAGTATAAAATCGGCCGCGAAATGACGGGCAAACGATAAACGATTACGCCGGCAGGGATGGCAATGGCCATAGCCAACAACAATGCGATTAAAGTCAACTTGAGATGTGTCAACGTTCGCTTGAACAGCACGGCGCGGCCGGTATTTTGCGGTTGCTTGGTGTTTTCAAATTTCACCAGCTTGCGCTGTTGCAGAAATGTTCGCGCGATCTCGGCAAAACCCTTCTTGGCGATGGTGGCCGCGGCATTCAGCGCAATCATGTCAGTTTCCGAAATCGCGCCGGCAAGCTCACCCAACACCTGCTTGGCGCGAGCGTATAAATTCTCGCGTACCAGCGGCGCCGCCAGGTAGTCAGGAAAAAAGTGTTTGTCGTCGCTGAGAATGACGAGATCGTAGCGCTGAATATTCGCATCGGTGGAATAAACGTCGATGACATCGAGGCTGTTTGCAGCGATGGCTTTGTAAATCAACCCGTGCTCAATGCCGTTGGGAATGGCCGTCAACTCATAGCGCGCCGCCAGTCCCGGCCAGCCATCGGGCCGTTTGAGAAATTCGTTGCTGAAGCCGTAACGCAAATTCGGATATTTTTTAAGATCGCCGATGGATTTCAATCCGAGGCGTTCGGCATCGGCGCGGCGCACGACGATGGCATAGGTGTTGTTGAAACCGAACGGCGCCAACAAGTCGAGATGATGCTGGGCTTGCAGTTGTTGCCGCAGTTCTTCAATTGTGGCGCGTTGTGCAAGCTTCAAAATCGCCTGCTCGATGGTGCCGGAATATTCCGGATAGGCATCGATGTCGCCATTCGCCAGCGCTTGAAAACAAATCAACGTGGCGCCAAGTGCCAGCCGGCGCTCGACGGTAAAGCCGCGGCTTTCGAGAAGCTGCGCCATGATTTCGCCAAGTATGCGTCCTTCAGCATCGAATTTGGAGCCAATGACGATCTTTTGGCCCAACGAACTTGAGGCACAAACGCAACAAACGAACGCTGTTGTTAGCAAGGCTTTAAAATTTCGCATGAGATCACAGCATCGCTTTGAAAAAGGCTTTTAAAATTGCAACGAAAAGGAAACCGCAACGAAAAAATCCGAATAATTTTTGTTACACGTCTTTTTTCGTTGCGAGAGCATATATTTTTAAGCCGCCAAATGGGATTTGAAAAAATTGGCCACGAATTCGGTTGCGGGGTTTTGCAAAAGCTGCTCGCCGCTGCCGATTTGTTCGATGCGGCCTTTGTTGAGAATAACGATCTGTTGCGCCAGTTTCAGCGCTTCTTTCAGGTCGTGCGTCACCATCACGATCGTGCGCGGCTCGACGTTTTGCAAGTGCAAAAACTCCTCGTGAATCTCGTGACGGGTAATCGGATCGAGCGCGCCAAAGGCTTCGTCGAGCAAAAAGATTTTGGGATCGAGCATCATGGCGCGGCAAAGCCCGACGCGCTGCTGCTCGCCACCGCTGAGCTGGTAAGGATAGCGTTTGGCAAAGTCGAGTTGCAAGCCAGTGAGCTGCATCAATTCCTCGGCGCGCGTTCGCACGCGTTGCGGCTCCCACTTTTCCAAAACCGCGAGCAACGTGATATTTTCAGCGACAGTGAGATGCGGAAAAAGCCCGATTCCCTGCACGGCGTAGCCGAGTCGCCGCCGCAAGGCGCGCAGTTGGGCGTAGTCAATCTCGTTGCCAAAGACAAAAACTTTGCCCCGGCTTGGCCGTTCCAACCCGTTGATCAATTGCAATAAGGTAGACTTGCCGCTGCCGCTCGTGCCGACGATGGCTGTGGTCACATTTTCAGGAAAAGCGAGGTGAATATCATGAAGCGCGTAACCTCTCGCATCGTAGGATTTATACACGTGATCGAAGGAGATTATGGACATGCGGGAGGCTGGTTGCTCGTTTCCGGTTGCTAATTATGGATTGATCTTGCGCTCGTATTCGCGGATGCCGTTGCGGATCTGGAGGCGGAGGTCTTGTGATTGTTGGCAGCGTTTAACGGCAGCGATTATTTGGTCAGCAGAGGCAACGATAAGAGCAACAAGAGACTGACCATGAAAGAACGACGAATTTAAATCATAATCTGCCAGAAGACGGTGCTTATATAAATCCACCAAGTCATTGTAAATGCTTTGCAATTCAGGTGTGCCACAATTGTTAATACGGGCCAGAAGCTGACCATGTGTTTGCGGTCCATCTGAAATTTTAAATCCAAGTTCACGAAAGAATGCAGCACAGCAATGAAAAACTGCATAATAGGCACGGTTGACCGCGGTGCGATAGGCCGCCTCTTTTGGCGTTTTCAGGAGACTTTTGGAAACTTCCAGGAATTCTTCACCGAGCATATTATTCCATCCAACCAAAAATGACGCCGATCATATCGGACTTATCAAATGGTATATGCTGTGTCCTTTTCTGATTTAATTGCCGGTATTGCTGAAAAATTTCATCCACTGTACCCGAAACATAAAATCTAAGCTCTATCCAACTATAACCTTCAACTTCCGGGTCGATAACATATTCCAAGGAAAAATTGCAAGCGGTCGGAAAAAATCCACGCACCCATTGGATCACCATTTCCAAATACGTGAAGAGCTCGTGCTTCTTGGCAAATTCCCAGACGGCATCAGTGGCTTCGATGCCGGCGATTTTGTAAGGTTTTATTGTTGATGACACGCCATGTGCCGGAGTCGCCCGGCCATAAGTTGCCACGGCTTCCGCAATGATGCTGGGTTGGGGATTTTTGATTTCGCTCATAACAAAACCTTTGCAATGGCATTCTGTACGGTTAGAACTGCACCCGCAACAATATAGCGCTGCTACGGGAAAAGCGCAAGCGAAAATTTCTTGATCTGAATTTCTGGGCGATGTCATTCACGGTACACCCCAACTGCACCGAATCGTACAAAATACGAATGCGAGCCAGATTCATCTTTTCGACTATCATCCATTTAAAATATGAATTTAGTTGCAGACGTGCTTCGCCACAAAAATTTTGGCCCATGACCTGCATTACTCCGGAGTACAATTAACTTATTCTCGCCGAAAATAATTACAATATACCGAAAGGTGATATGATGAAACGCATTTTGTTTTTATTCTTGTTGTGCATGGCTGCTATGGTTTTTTTATTGACCGCGTGCAGCAATGATCAACCAGCCGGGCCGGAGCTCGACGCCGAGCAAAGCAGCTTGGATGAAGCTTACGGCGGCTTAACCACGAGCGACGAGCTCCCGGGTTTTGGCGATGCTGATCTGATCAACGCGGCAAATGAAGATGTTGACGTGGCGGACCCATTTAATTCGTTGGGCAAATCGGCCGAAGTTGCCGGCATCAAAACATACGTCGTCCGTTTAGCTTGGGGAAAGCTGGAAGGCGATTCGACTGCCACCGCAGTGGTAGATTGGAGTGGTTTTGCCGAGGTGAATAAGGGCACGTTGGCCGTGCTCAAAACCATCCGCTTCGAGAACAACGATCGGATTCAACTGCCGCGCGCCAGCCGGCAAAGAGTCGAATTTGTTTCGCAAACGCAAACGTCTTATGACGGCATGGTCATCGCGATCATCGACAACGACAGCGGCTCGACCGCCGGAACGTTGACGCTTACCGCCGGCAGTTACTCGCGCACGCTCAGCTTCAGCGAGATGGATTCGCTGGATCTCGTCGAGCCGGTTGGCGAGGGCGATGAGGTCTCGATTGTCAGCCGCGCCAAAGAAGTGACCCCGTTTGATGGCGGTTTCCTGGCCGGTCGTTGGATTAAAGACAACCAGCACGTAAGGCGCAAAACGTAAGGCGTAACAATCAAGTTTTACCCTTACGTTTTACGCTTTTACGAAGTACGTTTTATTATTTCGGCCGGCTCAGCTCGATCGTCTTGCCGCCAAGCCAACGATAAATCCACGCCGGTAGGGCACGCACCAAATGAAAAACCACTTTCATCGGAAAAGGATAGATGTATTCGCGCTTGCGCTTGGCGACGGCGTTTATCATCAGTTGCGCGGCGCGGTCAGCCGTCATCAACCATAAGCGATTCGGATTACCGCGATTGATGGCGGTATCAACGAAACCTGGATAGATCGTCGTAAATTGAATTTGCGGCAGTTCGGCGGCCATGGCCTCCATATAATATGCTAAACCGATTTTGGTCAAGCTGTAAATCGACCTTCCCGCCAAACCGCGCATGGCCGAGACCGAGCTAATCGCCGCTATTGTGCCTTGATTCTGCGGCGCCATGCGTTGCAAACAGGTGTGTGCCGTGTAAAGTGCGCCGTTGAGATTGGTTTGCAAAATGTTCTCGACTTTGTTCCAATCCCAGCGGCGATACGAAGTCTCTCCTCCAACACCGCTATTGACCCACGCGACATCCAGGCGGCCAGCAGCTTTCACAAAATCGGCAATTGCGCTTTCGATTTCTGTTCGCTTCCGCACATCGCAAGCGCGCAGCCAAAATTGGCTGCCGCTGGTTTGGAGCTTCGTAGCCAATTCTTGCATTGGCTCGACTCGGCGACTCAGTAAACAGAAGTGAACGCGATACGGCGCGAGAGCTTCGACCAGCGCGTAGCCGAGTCCCGAAGAAGCGCCGGTGATGAGAACGGTTTTTCCGGTCCAAAATCCCGTTAAACGTCGATTCATTTTTCCTTCTCCGCACAAAATTTTTACGCCATGTTTTTTTCAAGATACCAAAACAACGGCAGGATGTCAAGCCGCACGAAAAATCCTGCGAGCTTAAAAATGAAAAAGGCCGGCATGATTAGCCGGCCTTTGGGTTCAACACACATTCTTACGAGATCATTGCAATATTGGCCTTCAACGGAAGGTCTCCCGCCATCTCGCTTCGCTCATCTGCTTTTCTCCATTTTCGCTAATCTGCACGAATTTGCCGCGAAATTTGAAAATCACTTTGTTGCCGAGCTTGCAAAACTCGCGCGCTTCGGGAAAAACCCGCAGGAAGTTGAAATAGGCTTCCGAAGCAAATGCCAGCTTAATTGTCGCGGCTTCGGCTTTATATTCGATATCCGTCCACGTGCCGTCAGGTTGTTGGCGCAAAGTCGTTCCTTGCACGGATATGATCCCCACATTTTTAGACTCAGTTGCGGGCGCGGCTTCGGCTGATTTCATCGCTTGAATGGATTTGCTCATCTGCACCGCGCCGGCGCCGGAAGATTGTTGCATGGCGTCTATCATGGCTGGCGCAGACGCCGCCCTGTGAAGCATTCCCGGCACGGGTTGGGGAGCGTTCATCTGTCTGGCTTCGCCCTCTCGAAACGTGAGCATTTCTTCTTCCTTTACAAGATAAGAAGTATACGGCGTGACCAGGCCAAATTCCTTGGCCAAAGCGACCACTTCGTTTTTCAATTCAGCATTCTCGCCATTCAACCGAATTTCGTCGAGCAGGTCGCCGACGCGCCGCGTCGCCCACAGGCGCGCCACAAAATCACGCTCGCGCTCCTGGCGCGGAAAAGTGAAATCATATTGAAACTCCTGTCGTTCGTTGCCGGCAACGCCGCGCAGCACCAACGTGCCGCGCCCACCTTCGCGATAACGCCCGGCGAGAATGATTTGGCCGCCTTTGAAAAGATCGGGGAGGCGATTCGGCGAAAGCGTCTGCGCCTCGACACCGCGGAACGAATACTCGATATTGCTCATTACCGGATAGCGCACTTTTTCATAAAATTTCGAAACCTTCTCTTCGATGTTCTCTTGCGGTGAGATGTAATCCGAAAACGCATTGCCTTCTTTGGCCAAGCCGTCGAGCAGGCGCGTGTTGACATCGAAGCCGACGCCGAACGAGAACACACGCGCGCCGTTGCGATTGGCGCTTTTCATGTTGCGGCGAATCTCGCCTTCATTTTGAATACCGGTCGAGGGCAAGCCGTCGGTCAGAAAAATGATCATACTACGCCCGCTTTCGCTGCCGCGCAACAAATCCGTTGCCGCCAGCAATGCCTCGTTGATATTGGTGCCGCCAGTGGCTTCGAGCCGCTCAACATGATAGAGCGCGTCATCGCGTGCTT